>JAQICQ010000165.1 GCA_027858455.1 Elusimicrobiota bacterium
GACATGCGCCTCTCTATCATTTTCGGCAAACCTGCTTTCACTGATTAACTTACCGGCAATTTCTAAATCAATCTCAATTTCAGCTCCGGGAATCGCCCATCGGCCTTCTCTCATTATGCTTACCGGCTTACCACGACCGGTGTGATTAGGTCCTATAATAATTACAGTCTCGGGTATTTGAATTTCACGGTAAGTAAGTCCTGCCGTCTTTCCCGAATAGAGATATCCTGCATGGGGAACCATAATCCCTGCCGCAGGTGTTGGACTATGTTTTCCTATATAATTTTTTACTGATTCTTCGAGTTCTTTTTTAGAACCGGGATAAAAAGTTCCGGCCACCTGTGGTTTTCTTATCATAGGATCTTCCTCCTCTATATTTTAAAATTATATAAAGAGGCGGGGAAAATGTCAAAACCGCGGCACGCCAAAATTTTTGTTGATTTTCCATATTTTTTATACAATAAAGGTATGAAAATAAAATTTTTAGGCACAGGTTCGGCTATCGCTACTTCAAAGAGGGATAATACTTCCATCCTTTTTGAATATAATGCTAAAAAAGTTCTTGTGGACTGTCCGGGAAGCATAGTAAGTAAACTCAGATATTTAAAAGTAGATTTCCGGGAATTAGACGCTCTGATTATCACACATTTTCATCCCGACCATGTTTACGGTCTCCCTTCATTGATACATTCTCTTAAACCTTTCGGACGCTATCCGGATATATTTGTCCCTGAAAAGCTTTACGGAAAGACCTTGAAACTGCTGGAAATATTCAACCTGTCAAAGACTGCCGAAGTTATTCCCGTAACCATAAAAGATCCTCCCGTAACCGTAAAAGATAAGATAGAAAAATTCAATACAACATTTTTTAAACCACGCCATACCCCCGCATCGCTGGGTATTAAAATATTTTCAAGAGAAAAGGCAAAAGAAAGATCCTTAATATATACCTCTGATACCGGCCCTATGGATAAATCCGCGACATTATTTAAAGATATTAACTGTTTAATACATGACTGTTACGCTCCGGCATCTTTTAAATCGGAAATATCCGAGCTGGATAAAACCCACAGTTCTGCTTTAAAGGTCGGAGAGATTGCTGCCGCAGCAGGTGTAAAAAAACTTTTTCCCGTACATTTTTCGGGGGAAACAAAATTCTCTATAAATCTTATAATAAAAGAGATAAGAAAAAATTATTCCGGACAGATAATTATACCCGAGGATTTAAAGAGTTATACTGTTTAATTTTATCCCTGTCCTATTTCCAGACGCCTTCAATCTGCGTACCGCAATTTAAACACCTGCCGGATTTTATATTATCTATAGTTATACTGTAATTATTTCTTGAAATTAAACTTCTCTTGCATGCCGGGCATAGAGTACCCGGTTCCCCTGTTATGTTTCCTAAATATATATATTTTAGTCCGGCATCTTTACCTATTTGTTCGGCTTTTCTTAATATATCTATCCCGGTTGCCTTACGGCCGCTGTATTTATACCTGGGAGTAAATGCCGATATGTGCCACGGCATGGCAGGGTCCACCGAATATATAAATTCAGCTATTTGAAACAGTTCCTCGGCGGAGTCATTATCACCGGGTATAATTAAAGTCGTTACTTCAACCCAGATATCCAGTTCCTTCATTTTCTCTATGGCGCGAAGGACGGGCGAAAGACTGCCCCCGCAGATCTTTTTATATGATTTATCGGAGAAATATTTTAAGTCCACATTAGCGCCGTCAAGATAAGGAGCAATCATATCTAATGCTTCGGGCTTTATATACCCGTTAGTTACAAATATATTTTTAAGTCCTCTTTCGGCAGCTATTTTAGCTGTATCGAGCGCGTATTCAAAAAATATTGTAGGTTCTGTGTAAGTATATGCTATAGTCAGACAATTGCTTTTTACTGCGTTTTCAGCTATCTCTTCGGGCATAAGTTTTTGGGATACCGCCCCCGAATCATAGCTTCCGTCAATCTGGGATATCCGCCAGTTCTGACAAAATTCGCAATGGAAATTACAGCCGGGAGCAGCTACAGAATATGCTTTTGAGCCGGGCATAAAATGATAGAGCGGTTTTTTTTCTATGGGGTCAGCGGAAGCTGCAATTGCATCACCGTAATTTAAAGAATAAAGATTTCCCCCAATATTTTTACGCACCCGGCAAACTCCGGCCTTGCCTTCTGCTATAAGACATTCGTGCGGACAGAGATTACATTTTACTTTATCTGATTTAAACTTTTCATACAGTAAAGCCCGGTGTTTCATTCTTTATGATTCTTTGATAATAGCTTCCGTGGGACAGCTCTCTATTGCATCGTTTACATCATCTTTGTTATCTTCGGTAACTTTACCTATAATTTCGGCTTTATCTTCATCGTCCATCCCGAAGACATCACCGGCTATCTGTACGCAGAGTTCACATCCTATACAGAGCTCTTTATCAATCTTGATTTTCATTTAGAAACCTCTTGTTTTTTTGTTGTCTTTTAATAATTATTTAAAAACCATTGACTATCCTGTAAAATTATGGTATTTAATCTGTAAAATTATGTCAAATTCAATGTCAAAGCAAAATATAAATTTATCGATATTAATTCCCACTATAAACGAGGAAGAAAATCTTAGAAAAATGCTGCCGGAACTCCAGCGACGCTATCCGGGAGCGTCTCTATATGTGCTTGACGACGGCTCTACAGACGGCACCGGTCAATATTTAAATGAACTTACCTCCGGAGATTTTCCATCCCCTCTCTATTTTTTATCCCGGGATAAAAATATTATAGTGACAAACGATAAAAATTTTAATGAAAAAGATTTTAAAAAAGACCAGCTGGGAATACGCGATACCGCCGGGCTTACCGCTTCGGTGCTTGACGGACTGGCTTTAGTAAAGACCGATAAGTTTGCGGTAATAGACGCCGACTTCCAGCACCCGCTTGAACTTATAGGCAAAATGAACGCTGAACTTAAAAATAATGAACTGGTTACCGCATACAGGTCAAAACTTGAGGGTTTCCCGATTTACAGAAAACTGCTTACAAAATTTGGGACTTTTATTTCAAATAGCGCGCTCCCCCGTCATAACCGGGTAAGAGACCCTTTAAGCGGAGCTTTTGCCGGGAAAACCCAGTACATCAGGAGGCTTATCTTTAATACAGGAGCATTCAAACCCGCAGGTTTTAAAATACTTTTTGATCTTTTAAAAATACTTCCTGGATCGGTAAGGACGGGTGAGGTAGGCTATGAATTTAATATGCGCTCAAGAGGAGAATCAAAAATCGGCTGGAAACAACTATGGGTATTTTTTAAATCCGTATTTACTCCAAAAACCGCTAAATTTTATTCCGGCCTTGGTCTGTTCGGTACCATTCTGGCTACCGGGCTGATACTGACTTTTATATACGGAGACATCGCAATATCGGATTCTTTCAGGTCAATATCTGCAAACAACCCCGGTATAAATAGGTTTTTTAAGATTATCACTGATTACGGTAATACATTTTATTATATACTGTTTATATCCTTTATATTGTACGGTCTTATCAGAAAGAAAAAGAAATATCTAAAAATTGCCCTAATTTATATTGTTGTTCAGATTATAGCTTCGGGAATAATAACCGGCGGTTTAAAGATTGCCGTTGGCAGGCCCCGCCCCAAGCCCGCCGCCAGATACAAAAGCTTTAAGCATGACTTTTTTACAGACAGTTCTGAATACAAATCTTTTCCTTCGGGCCATACAACCGATGCGTTTGGTTCGGCCGGAGTTCTCTGGGGATTTATTTCATCGTATTCCCTTTCTTTTTTAACTTTTGGTTTTTCTATGCTTATAGGGAATTCAAGAATTTTTGTCGGCTCACATTACCCTCTTGATGTGCTGGCGGGTATGACAGTGGGATTTCTCACCGGGCTTATTATAACTTTTAAAAAACTTTAGTTTTTTTGATAAAATCAGTTTACCGGATAAGGTTTTTTAAGATTTGAGCATCTGTAAAGATAAATGATTTTTACGACCTTGCCCGCCCTCTCAATATTTATCGTATCTATAAGTTTTATATCCTCAAAATAGTTTCTGTATTTTTCTTCCGGATCCTTAAAAAACTTGCTGGTCGTTATAAAAATGCCGTCTTTACCGATAAACTTATTCTGGTCCTGCCACATTATAAAACCGCGCGCATCTTTTGCGCTCGATAAAACCATCAGCGGATAGTTCCCTTTCAGGGCAAAACCTATCTGGCCGGCAAGATACCATTTATTTGTAAAAAGAAAATCGCAGGAAATTTTACCGGTACCGGCACTGAAATAATCCGCCAGCTTATCCCAGCCTATTATATCTATTGTAATATCCCTTACATCTTTTTTTTCGGCCTTATGCCCTAATTTAACCTCACGGTTAAAAATAAAACCTGTATGAACCTGTATTAATACGGCGGCTATGGCAACCAATACCAGCCCGGCATGGGCCGCCGCATAAAACTTAAAAAGTTTCGGGCGTTTATTTGAGAGCCCAAGATAATATTTTGCCACCGGCAAGGTCAATATAATATACCCTATAACCGGCCAGTGAGGCAGAACTCTTTTAAAAAGAGCCATAAATAAAAACAATAATACCGGCACCGCTCCGAAAGCAAAGATAAATTTACGGAATCTGTCTGAACTTTTTAACCCGGCTATACTTTTAAACGCATAATAAATGCCGGGAAAGAAGAAGAAAGGAAACAGATACCCCATCTGTCCAAAAATACTTTGATAAAAGTATCTAAACTTTACCCCTCCGACACCGACTCTGGATGTCTGGAAAGCAAACGAGGCAAAATCATTATTTATATTCCATATAATAACCGGCGAAAATATCAGCAGACTTATTGCCGCGGCAAGCCAGGGTCCGTAAGACAGAAGAATTTTCCTTTCTTTTCTGAGAGTTTTTCTCCGGATAAATATATATAACAGACCCCCTATATAGAGAAACCCGCCGGTATATTTAGAAAGCATGGCAAGTCCCGCAGCTATACCAACCATAATCCAGGAAGATAGCCGGTTTTGACGGATTGCTTTTATAAGATAATAAATGCCCATATTCCAGAAAAGTATTAACGCAGCATCCGGCAAGAGCACAGTGCCTGATATAAAAAACATAGGAACTATCATAAAAATAATCGTTGCAAATTTCTTTGCCTTATTATCTAAGAAAAAATCAGCTGTCTTATGAAAATATATTACCGAGACGCTGAAAAGCAGTATTGGACCTAATCTGAGGCTTAAGGGAGTTACCCAATTAAAAATTGCAGGTATGAGGCCGCCGGCTAAAGCTACCATAGGCGGATGGTCAAAATAACTTAAAGCGGGATTTAAGGTGTAAAGATAGTAATATGCCTCGTCGGCACCGGGCCACATCAAGGCGGCGATTGCCAGCCTGATGACGAGGACAGAAAAGAAAACAATATAAAGCCCCTTAGTATCCCCCCTGCTATTTACTTGACTTATCAAACTATTAATTATTCAGCGTACTTTTTGAATATTTCGTTTGCGGCTTTAAGTGCAGCCGAAAGGCCTGAAAAATCCTCAAGTATAAGCCCCGCGGCAGCTATAAGTTTTAGTATATCCGACTTGTCCGCATACCCCATATGGCCCAGCCGGGCTATCTTGCCTTTAAGGTGTGCCTGTCCGCCGGCCGCCACTATCCCGAACCTCTCTTTTAATTCTTTAACTATAAAAGATTTCCCTTCCGGAATTTTAATCGCAGTAAGGCCTCGGGCGGGTGATTCAGAAAAAACCTCTAATCCCAGTTTATCCATGGCGGCCCGGGCGGCCTCGGAAAGCATTTTGTGCCTTTCCCATACATTTTCTATCCCCTCGGAGTTTATCATCCGTAAGGATTGATCAAGTCCGGCTATAAGGTTAACTGCCGGTGTATATGGTGTTTGACTGTTTTCAAGCCTGGCGGAAGCTTTTTTAAAATCCCAGTAGTAATTTTTTCTATCATTATCACGATATATGTTTTTTGCCTTCTCATTTACGCATACAAACCCAAGGCCCGGCGGCGTCATCAACGCTTTTTGGGAGCCCGAAACTACAGCGTCTATCCCCCACTCATCGGTTTTAATAACATCACATCCCAAACCGCTTACTGCATCAACGATAAATGAAGCCGGAGTGTTTTCTACAATTTCCGCTATCTCTTTTATCGGATGGAGCGTTCCCGTGGAAGTTTCAACTAAAGTCGCAAATACAGCTTTTATGTCATCTCTTCCCTTAAGTTTATTTTTAATATCTTCAGGAGCGGCGGAGCTTCCCCACTCATAATTTAATACCTCAGTTTCAACACCAAAGGTCTCCAGAAGTTCTTCCCAGCGTTCACCGAATTTACCGGACACAACGACAAGGGCCTTATCTCCCGGCGAAGTAAAATTATTTACAGCTGCTTCCATGGCGCCGGTGCCCGAAGAGGTCAATATAAATATCTCCCCCGAACTTTTAAAAATACTCCCTAAATTGCTTACCGCTGAAAAATAAAGTTTCTTAAACTCTTCTTTCCGGTGATGTAAAACCGGTTTTGCCAGCGCCGCCAGAGTTTCCGGCGGGACTTCTGTCGGGCCCGGTGTATAAAGCTGTTTTTTTATCATAATGTTTTAATGGCATATAAATAAAGTCTCCAATTATAATACTTTAAATTATATACACTTCCTCCTTTTTTTTATATCTCTATAGCCTTATCTATACAACAAATCCCATGTTTGCTTTCTTTTGGTATATCCTTATTATTTAATTGTTCTGTCAGATATTTTTCTCTTTAAATAATAGAACTATTTCCTTTTCCACCTTTATTTTATTGTCTTTTCATAATCATTATGAGAACCAATCCATATCCAAATAAAGGACTCACCTTCTTTAATAGCTAATGCTCGATAAACTATTCCAATTCTGACAGACCATAGTTTGTCAATTTTTTTAAAATGAAGTGACGGATGCTTTGAATTTCTTTTAAGGAGCTGAAAATTTTTATCAGCTAATTTCTGAATTTGTTCGGTTAAACC
>JAQICQ010000173.1 GCA_027858455.1 Elusimicrobiota bacterium
GGCTAAAGCTTTAATTAAAGCCGGGCAAATCCAAAAAGCAGAGGAATATCACCGTGAACTTAAAGAAAGTAATGATGAAGCAGCCGGAGAGATAGAAAAACTAATTAGCCCTCAAGAAAACAAAAATATGGATCCCGAATAAAACCCCGGCAAAAAAGTTTGCATTTAAAAAATATAATAGATAAATTTATTATTTAGGAAATAAAAATTATGTTTCAAATAAATTTAGTGAATTTCATAAGTATGTTTATATATGCGGTGCTGATAGCTTATGTCCTTTCAAAAGACGGCAAATCCGGTTTGCATAGGTCGGCGGCAGCGCTTTTTTTTACCTTTTTTATCTGGACTTCGGCGCGGGTCGTAATAAGTTTTTTTAATCTAAATACCCCTCATAGTATATTGGCAGTAGGTAGATATGTTACGGTCGGATGGACAGTTATGCCCGCGATGTTGCTTCTTTTCAGCGGCTATTTTAATAGTATTAAAATAAGAGAGAGAAAACGGACTTTCTTTATACTTAAATTTTTAGTGATTCCGGGGTTCTTTCTTGTCCTCGGAGTTTCCGGTATTCTTTCAAGTGAGCCCCTCTTAACTGCTTTCGGCTGGCACAATAAAATAGCGCATAATATTTGGACCTATCTTTACGGAGTATATGCGGCGGTTTATGTAACTGCTGCTTTAAAGAACTTTCTTTTTAAATCCCGGACAACGCCGAATATAAGATACCGCCGGCAGGCAAAGGCACTTTTTTGGGGGACTCTCATACTTTTTATCGGAGTTTTTGTCGCTGAATATATTATGAGCTTTCTTCTGCCGGAAAATTATTTTAAGGGCATCGGCGAGATATCTTTTCTGTTATGGGCAGTTTTGGTAACCTATACTATATTAAGGTACCGGCTTTTTTTAAAAGACCCCGAAAGAGCTTTTAGGGATATGCTGGAAAATATAAACGATACTATTATAATAGCCGGGCAGTCGGGTCGGATAATGGATATAAACAAGGCCGGCCATTTTTTGCTGGGCTACAGTCCATCTGATATAATAGGGGAAAAGCTGGACTCGGTTTTAAAGTTTTCAGACGCCCCCCGCGGCGATTCTTTATACGAGGTTAAAGATAGGGCCTTAAAAAATGGATATTGCATTGATATTACCGGAGCTGAAATACCGGTTATATATTCTATTAACGAAATAGATATGGCTGCCGGCCAGTTCCTCATGTTTATCATAAAAGACACCTCTGACCTTGTAAAAGCCCACGAAAAGTTTAACAGAAATCAATTTATGATAGACAGCGCCGAAGAGATAATGTCGCTTGTAAATAAAGAGTATAAGTATATCGCCGTAAACAAATCTTACTGCCGGGCGCAGGGCAAGAAAAAAGACGAGATAATAGACAAGAACATGATTAATATCTGGGGTGAAAAGGTTTTTCTTGACGATATAAAAGGACATATTGACAGCGCTTTTAAAGGAGAGAAGGTTAACTATAAAAAAGAGCTGAAATTTACGGCTCTTAAAAAGAACATTTATGATGTAACTTTCTATCCGTTTATTTCCGAAAACGGCGATATTCCTTATGTGGCGGTTTTTACCAAGGATATAAAAGAGCAAGAAGAAGCCCGGCAAAAACTTGCCGACAGCGAAAAGAAATACAGTGCCATATTTGAAAGCGCCAACAGCTATCTGATATACATGTCCGAAACCGGCAAAATACTTGATGTAAATCTAAAACTTCTTCGTCTGGCCGGCAAGAAAAAAGATGAGGTTATAGGGAAAAATTTCACAGAGTTGGATATAGTGCCCGCCTACCAGTTTTTAGATATAAGAAAAGGGGTAAAAGACATTTTAGCCGGCCGGGATTTTGTAAGAGAGCAGTTTGTAAAAGACAAAGACGGGAATCATATACTGCTTGAGCTTTCCGGCGCGGCGATTGAAAAAACTTCGGGAGAAAGAAAAATAATTATAGTTGGCCTGGATATTACCCGGAGAAAAAAAGAACAGGAAGAAAAAGACGAGATTCTTAGGGCGCTTTATGAAGCTGAAGGATATGCGACAGTAGGGAAGTTTGCAGGCGGTGTAGCCCACGAAATTAATAATCCGCTTACCGGGATACTGGCCGCCGCCCAGCTTTTAAAGGAAGAACTGCCGGATAAAGCTGATGAGGATTTAGATATAATAATTGACAATACAAAGAGGATAGAAAATACAGTTAAAAGATTTACGAACTTTGTCCGGCCGAGAAATTTTAAAAGCAACCCCGTTGATATCAAAGAAATAATTCAGGATGCCTGCGATATGCTTGCAACAAAGTTTAAAAATATGGAGTGTGTAAAAAACTATTCTCACGGAGATGTAAAAATCACAGCCAGCAGGCACCATCTTAGGGAGGTTTTTGTCAATATCTTCTTAAATGCAGCTGAGAGCATGGATTTAAAAGGAAAAATAAAAATTAATACTTATGTAAAAGAAAATCACCTGAATGTCTGTATAAAAGACAGGGGCAAGGGTATCGGACAGGCGTCCGCTGACGATTTAGTCAGCCCGTTTTATACAACAAAACAGGGTAAAGGCACGGGGCTGGGGCTTGCCGCAGTTAAAAAAATACTGGGCCGGTACGCTGCAAAAATTACATTAACAAGTTCTAAACGGGATAAGGGAACCGAATGCACGGTAAGTTTTCCGCTGGGCTGATATTTAGACTGGAAAAGACTGTTTATTTGATAGTTAAAAATAATTATATAAGATAAAGAGAAACAGTTAATTTAAAAAACAAGGATAATAATTATGTACAGTGATAAAGTTATGGACCATTTTATGAATCCCAGAAATGTCGGCGAGATAAAATCTCCCGACGGTATCGGCCGGCTCGGTAATCCGGCGTGCGGTGATATAATGGAGTTTTATATAAGAGTAAAAGATGACAGGCTTAAGGATGTTAAATTTAAAACTTTCGGGTGCGGAGCGGCGATTTCCGTATCCAGTATGATAAGCGAGTTAGCTATCGGAAAAACCCTTGATGAAGCAATGTCCATAAAAAACAGTGACGTTGCCGAAGAACTAGGAGGACTGCCTAAAAACAAATTGCACTGCTCAAATCTCGGTGCCGATGCTCTCCATCTGGCAATAGAGGACTATCGCAAGAAAAAGACCGGCGAAAAAAGTTCAATCTCAAAAAAACTAACCGACGGCAATGCCAAAAAAACAGCAGACGAAAAATGTTCTTATTGCAACAAAAATATTTCTAAAGATACCGAAGTCTGTTCTTTCTGTAATAAAGAAATAG
>JAQICQ010000179.1 GCA_027858455.1 Elusimicrobiota bacterium
AGAAGCCAGGCCGAATTCAACTAAAAGGTCTTTACATTTTTCGCTGGCAAGAACTGTCGCTTCAGGATGTTTTTCAAGTATTACCCCCAGCGTTCCGGAATGGTCCTGTTCGGCATGATTGGCAACTATATAATCAATTTTTCCCACACCGGTATCATCAAGATTTCTTAAAAACTGATCTTTTTTGTCCGGGTTTACTGTATCTATTAAAACTGTCTTTTGGGCTCCATTAATAAGATAGGAATTATAAGAAGTCCCGTCCGGCAGCGGAATCAGAGAATCAAAAAGCCTGCGGTCATAATCCTCTACTCCGACTGAATATATATTTTTCTTAATTTTACGTACACTCATACTTTTTCCTCCATTATTTCTGTTAATATAAAATGGTTTCTGTAATTTACAAACATTTGCTCTTCCGCTTACTCTTTAATTTTTTATTTTATCGGTGAGGTTCCGAAGGCTCTCTTTGATTGCTTTAAAGTTACCGGTTTCAATCCACTCGGGTTTCACCGTAGAACCGCCGACACCGACCGCATCGGCTCCGCTTTTTATATACTCTGATATATTGTTTTCATTAACCCCGCCTACAGCCATGAGCTTTAAATCACCGAGAGGAGCTTTAACAGTCTTAAAGTAAGCAGGATTGAGCATCTTGGAAGGAAAAATTTTTACCATATACGCTCCGGACCGGTAAGCCCTGAAAATCTCGGTCGGCGTAAATGCGCCGGGAAACACGGGAATATTTTGCTCTACACAATAGTCTACCACCTCTTGGTCAAAGACGGGAGACACGATAAAACGGGCGCCGCAATCTAAGGATTTCTTAACATCATTAACACTTAAGACCGTACCTGCGCCGATGACCATTCTCTTTCCAAATTTTTTATTTGCCGTATAGAGCATATCAAATGCTCCGGGCGTATTTAAAGTTATCTCAATTGAACTTACCCCGGCATCAAAGACCGCCGAAAAGACCCCTTCTACTTCAAAAGAACGGGGATGGCGTATAATTACCACTATCTTTTCTTCGTCAAGGACGGATAGCTTCATCCTTTATGCTATATCCTCCTTAGCCATTTCTTCATAGAATTCTTTGAAATTATACCTTTTGGGGTCATCTGTCGGGAGGTTCATTATTGCCATTGCCTCCCTCGGATGGATATTCAGTATCCCAGATATCATGTACGGAATTTTATAGCCCCATTCAATCTTTTTGGTCAGCGGCATTATCTCTTTTCCTATTACATCAAGCAGCGCCTGGATATTGAATTTAGGATTTTTAAGAAATGCCACCAGTACTTCCAAAGGACAGTTTCCCGCAGCTCTTCCGAACCCGTATAACGTACCGTCAAGATAATTGGTTCCTTTTATAATACCTTCAATAGTATTGGCAAAACCCAGCTGCTGGTGATTGTGGGCGTGTATGCCGACCTCTTTGGTCTTTATATACTTTTTAAATTTTTCAACAAAATAATCTATATCTTCAGAATAAAGAGCTCCGAAACTATCCACGATATAACAGGCCTCAATATCGGTCTCTTCTTCTATCTGCTGAAGGGCCTCGTTTAATTCCCTGTCAAGGGCGTGAGATATTGCCATGATATTTATAGTAGCTTCATACCCTTTATCTGTGGCGTTATTAGCTAGGTTTATAGCTTTATCTACATCTTTAACATATGTAGCCACCCTTATCATATCAACTATACTTTCCTCTTTTGGAAGAACATCTTCGGAAATAGATTTGTGGGCATCCTGCATAACGGCAATCTTAACTTTCCGGTCTATACCGTCGGTTACCTCTTTTAATAATTCGTCGTCGCAGAACCTCCACGGACCGTATTCGCTGGTAGAAAACATCTCTTTGCTGTTTCTATACCCCAGCTCAACTATGTCTATCCCTGAATCATTAAGAGCCTTAAAAACATTCCGCACCATTGCCTTGGGGAACTTGGAATTATTCATCAACCCGCCGTCGCGTATTGTACAATCTACTACTTTTATCTGTGGCCTGTACATTTTTTTACCTCTCTTCTCTTTTTTTATTTTATTACTTTCGTTAAATCTTAATGTTATTCTTATTTTATTCTACATAAAATTTTATTTAAGTAAAATAACCTCTTTTCCTTTCTTTGCTTGAATAATAAATGAATATGGTTATCCATCAAAACATAGTAATATTCTTCCAAATGGTATTTCTCTATGTTCTCTAAAAGTATTTTTTTAATACTTTTTGTCATTATCTTCATGGAATATATTATTCCGGTTTTTGCCTCATACTATCATATGGTATATACCATTATCATTGTTTATTGAAACAATTTAATGATTAGTCTTATTATTTAAAACAGGATAAATAGTATGATCCCCCGTTTGATTGTTTTACCGTAAATTTTCATAACTTTTTCGGTCTTGTCGTCTATTTCTCGGCTATTCTTCAGCACCGTGTTTTCGTAAGAGATTTGCTGTTTTTGTGTGGCGTTTATCTATTGCTATTCCTAATGCCGTTTCACCGTCTTCATCTTTTGCATTTATATCCGCTCCGGCTTCTATTAGGAATTTTGCTACTTCTGTATGGCCTCCATACGCTGCCCCCATTAGCGCCGTTTCACCGTCTTCATCTTTTGCATTTACATCCGCCCCGGCTACTATCAGGGCTTTTGCTATTTCTGTGTGACCCCATATTGCTGCCCACTTTAGTGCCATTGTACCGTCTTTAGCTTTCGCGTTAACATTCGCTCCGGCTTCTATCAGGACTTTTGTTGTTTCTGGGGCGCCATTAAACGCTGCCGACTACAGCGCCGTCCAGCCGCTTTTTTTCGTTGCATTTACATCCGCTCCGGCTTTTATCAGGACTTTGGCTGTTTCTGGATGTTTAAGGCCTGCTATCCCAGATAACACCGTATCGCCGTAGTTGGTTTCCGCATTAATATTAGCTCCGGCTTCTATCAAAGCTTTTACTGTTTCTGTATGTCCACTAATTGCTGCCAACATCAGCGCCGTCCAACCAATTTTGTTATCTTCCGCAGTCATATCCGCTCCGGCTTCTATCAGAACTTTTACGGTTTTTATATGTCCACTAACCGTTGCCAACATCAGTGCCGTGAAACCGTATTTGTTTTTCGCATTAACATCAGCTCCGGCTTCTATCAAAACTTTTGCTGTTTCTACTTGCTTATTTTTTACTGCCCACATCAGCGCTGTCCAACCTTTTTTGCTTTTTGCATTAACATCCGCACCGGCTTCGATTAGTTCTTTTACTGTTTCTGTGTACCCATTAAGTGCTACAAACATCAGCCCCGTCTTACCTTCTTTATCTTTCGCATTTACATCAGCACCGGATTCTATTAGAGATTTTACTTTATTAACATTTCCAATTACCGTTTCTTTTATCAATTTTGACCATCCTAAATTTGAATAGTCTGCTCCGACTTCTATCAGTACTTTTGCTGTTTCTGGATTACCGTTAAATGCTGCAAACATCAACGCTGTTACGTCGTTTTTATCCTTTGCATTAACATCAGCTCCTGTTTCTATCAGTACTTTTAATGTTTCTGTAGAACCGCTTCGCGCTGTCTTCATCAGCACCGTATTACCATCTTTATCTTTTGTATTTACATTCATCCCGGATTTCAAAAATAATTTCACTACTACAGCATCGCCCTCTTTACTACTTTCAATAAAAGTCTCTTTATTATATTGGATATTCATTTTACCTAATTTTTCTCTGGCTTGTTCAGGACTCATGCCACATCCAACAGTTAAAAAAAACATTACTGCAATTCCTAAATAAACAATTGTTTTTTTCATAACTTTACCTCAAATTTTCCTTCCGTAATAAAAATTCTTTAAAAACATATATAAAGACAACACATCCAATCTTCTTAAATTAAAACTGTTTAGAAAGTGGATAATGTTACATTTCTTGAAACTATCATCTATTTCTTGGCTATCTTTTAGCACCATGTTTTCGTAAGAGATTTGCTGTTTCTGTGTGGCCCCTCTCTGTAGCCGCGATCAGCGCCGTTCGGCCGTCTTTATCCTTCGCATTTACTTCCGCACCGGCTTTCATCAAAACTTTTGCTGTGTCTGAGTGCCCTTCACCTGCTACCCACATCAGTGCCGTAAAGCTTTCTTTATCTTTCACATTAACATCCGCTCCGGCTACTATCAAAACTTTTGCTGTTTTTGTGTGACCCCCCGCGGCTGTCTCCATTAGCGCTGTCCAACCATCTTTATCTTTTGCATTAACATCAGCACTGACTTCTATTAGATTTTTTACTGCTTTTGTTTGTCCATATTTCGCTGCCCTCATCAACGCCGTTTGGCCATCTTTATCTTTTACATTAACATCAGCACCGGCTTCTATCAAATTTTTTACTGTTTCTGTGTAATTCATCACTGCTGCCAACATCAGCGCCGTCCCGCCATATTTATCTTTCACAGCTATATCCGCACCGGCATCTATTAATGCTTTTGCTGTTTCTATATATTTATTAGATGATGCAACCATCAGCGCTGTACCACCACATTCATCTTTCGTATTTACATCCGCTCCTGCTTTAATCAAAACTTTTATTGCTTCTGTTTGATCCGCTGTCGTTGCTATCATCAGCGCCGTACGGCCATATTTATCTTTCACAGTTATATCCGCTCCTGCTTTAATCAAAACTTTTATTATTTCTGTTTGTCCTTCTTGCGCTGTCCACATCAGCGCCGTTAAACCGTTTTCATCTTTCGCATTTATATCTATTCCGGATTTTAAAAACAATTTCACTACTATATTATCCCCATTTTTACTACTTTCAATAAAATTCTCTTTATTATATTGGATATTCATTTTACCTAATTTTTCTCTGGCTTGCTCAGGGCTCATACCACATCCAACCATTAGAAAAAGTATTACTACAAAACTAAAATAAACAATTGATTTTTTCATGATGTTACCTCAAATTTCCTTCTTGTATTTAAACATATTTCGATAAAACAACTACTTCTTAAATATTAATATGTTTATATAAGCATATCAATTTATTTACTTGCTCTATCAACAACTGGCCGTAGGGAAAGCATTTTCAAGTGGACCCTTTTTGTTCATAAAAATAGGTACCGTTCCCAATTATTTGGTTAAACTTTTGAAATATTCCCTGATAAGCTTGCGGTATCTTTCGGGATATTTTTCTTTTAGCTCTTTTAAAATCTTTTCTCTGATTTCTTCGCCGCCCCGCGCTTCGGCGGCGCCGGGTATCTCAACATACCCTTCCTTAAATCCCCTGCGCCCTGCCTGTCCCCCGGAAGGCCTTTTATGAAGACCGCTTTGTCCGGAGCTTAAACTCTTCGGCATAGACTGCATCTGTTTTGAAAAATCCTCCATCTTATTTTCAGACATTGAAAGATAGGCAAGCGCCCGTCGTCCGGAACCAACCGCATCCAGAGGCATATAGCCGGTAAGCTCTTGCGAGGCTTTCCCCATATAAACAACTGCAAAACTTATATTTTCAAGTATCTCAGGATCAAAAACCGCGCTCATATGACTTAAAGTATCTAATCCGTTTCTTATGTTTTCCGTTTCGGATTTAAGAGTCTGCTGTCTTTGAGATAAACTCTTTAGCTCCTTTTTTTTATCTGCATCTATAATGTCTGCCGGGTCGGGACGCTCCTTAAGTTCTTTTAAAAATTCTTCTGTTTTTTTTCTTTTAAATTTATCCTTAGAATTTTCCATATAGTTTTTAAGAATACCCGGAGTTTGAAAGAGCCGCCCTTTACTGAATTCACTGTCCGCTTCACTCGACCTGAATCCCGCTGTGCTTTTAAATTCTCGGTATTTTTTCTTGAGCATTTCAAACCTTTTTTTATCCCACTCGGCTTTTTTTGCAATTTGATAATCTTTAAGAATATCGGTATCTTCTATTATTTCGCCCTGTTTTTGGATAATCTCTTTTAATTTATTGGTTAAATCCCGGGTTCTTTCAGCTAACATATCTTTCCTTGAACCGTAAGACTCTCCGGCTGCTTTTTGAATCTGCCCGGCCATTGCTTCAAGGGACTCTGACAGCTCTTTAAGTATTTCCCGGGCCCGGTTGTAATCTTTAGCCTTTAAGGCCTCGCTGAGCTCTTTAAGGCTGTTTTGTGAGGCGTTAAAATCAATATCCTGCATGCTTTCTTTATTTATGAACTCGTCCGGAAGCTGATGGGGCATATCTTTTATAGCCTTCCGCATTTCATTCATAAGTTCGGCAAGTTTCCGGATTTTATCCATTATATCTTCGGGGGCCGCCTCTCCCCCGGCGAGCATATCGGACAGCTCCCGGGCTGAATTCATTGTGTCTTCGGCGGAAGAAGAAATGTCGCTCATATTTTCTCTTTTTGATATATCTTCGGTAAGTTTTGCCGCTTTTTCAAGTTCGCTCTCTATATTCTCAGAAGTTTCTAAAGAGGTATCTTTATTTTCAGCTGACATTGACTCTTTTAAAGACTGCATTTTATATTTTAGAATATTTTTCAAGATATCTTCTATGCCCTTAAACTCCCGGCGGGTAGATTCTTCTGTAAAGGAATCTTTTTCCATCTCTTTAGAAATAGAGGCTGCTTTTTCTATCATATCTTTAAGAGTATCCTCAAGTTCTTTACTCTCCCTGCCGGCAGAGGGATAATCTTCATTTTTAAGCTTTGAAGTCATATCATAACTTTTTTCTACCATATCCAGAAGTTTGTTTTGATAGTCACTCATATCTTTAAGGATTTTTTTATGCCTTTCCCTGAAACCCTCTATCTCTATCCGGCGCCGCCGCGACAGCCCTATACCCGGTCCGTATAAAGTATTTGAATCGGACGCTGTAAGCTGATAGGTTATAATGCTTCCGGGCACGACATTAGTTTTAGCAAGATCCCATATATAAGAAAAATTATTTTCTTTTACGGGCGCTTCAAATTCTTTTAACGACACCTCCATGCTTTTGCCCCCTACATCTATATAATAGCTTATCTTTATGGATTTTATCCCCAGATTGTCTCTCGCGCGGCCGGCTATCTCGATTTTAGCGTCAGGAGAAGCTTTAATGTCCTTGTCGGGATAAACTAAAGTGATTTCAGGAGGTGAATCTTTTAACGCTTCTATCCTATAGAGAGGCAGATTGTTATTTACCACAGAAATTTGCTCCGAACTTTGCTCCGAGATTTTTCCTGCTAAAAATATCTTATATTGACCGCTCTCATTAACAAGTATTGAAGTTTTATATTTTCGGTTAGATTTCTTTTCCATCTGCCTGCTCTTGCCGTTTATTCTAACAGTTGCATCTTTTAAAGGTTTGTCGGCCGTTACCGTTAAATCAGCTGCAGTTCCCCGATACGCCCTTATATTTCCCCCTGAAACTGTCTCGGCGGCCAACCGGGTATATTCCGGATAATAATAGGTGAGTGAAATATCAGTGAGCTCAGGCGGCAATAAAATCCTGACATAATATCTGTCGGTCTTATATCCTTCAGCCGTCTTTATCCGGTAATTTGCGTCTTCTTTTAAATCATATACGGTATAAGAATAATTTTCCGGGTAATTTTCTGGGGAAATTTCAGTCATTTGCCGAACAAAAGTTTCCTCCAAACGCTCAATATAAAGCTCCGGGCGGGTCATATTCGTTTTGACCTTTATATTAATATCTTTCCCTGCGGGTGATATAATATTTCCGGGAAAGACCTCCATATAGTTGTCCCTGTCTAAGAAAAAGCTTGCTTTCATAAGATTTAAACTCTCCCTGTAAAATCCGGATTTCACGAATCCTAAATAAGAGGCAGAAAGGATACATATAAGCACGACCGCCCGTAACCCGGCGCTTTTAAGGGAAAGAGTTCTCCCCGGGATATTCTCTATTTTTTTTACCGTCTCGGAAAGCAGCCTGTCTATGATAATTTTTGCCACAGGAGAGGTGTACCGGCCGCGCTTCTTAAAAAGAGAAACGGTATTTACCGGACTGTCTTTTATATCACCATAACTTTTAGAAATTTTTTGCGATATTGTCTTTAAAGAAAGAACCCCTAATTTATTGTAAGCTATAATATCAAGCGCTAATTTTAAAAAAGCGCCCGCCAAAGCAAAAATAACAATATAATCCACGGATAAAGACTTAGTTGGTTAGTCAGGGAAGTAGGCCCGCAGACACGCGCAGGGCGCCCGAAAAC
>JAQICQ010000191.1 GCA_027858455.1 Elusimicrobiota bacterium
GAGTTTTTTCAGCATTTACCTAAAATCAATTTTCTTGTTGTTGAGGTTGAAAAAGATTCAATAGATGCAGTTTATTATTATCTAAAAGAATCTATTAATAACATATTTAAAGAGCCCACAAGAGAAATAGTAGAGGATCTTGTTATTGATAAAACCGGTACAGTAATTGTCAAAGCGATTATAAGCGAGTCGCCGCTTATTAAAACAGACGGGGTACAAGTACCATCTTTAGAAAAAATTTTAGTTGATATACTTGCAGAAAAAAAACTTTTTTATTTTCTTCAGGGCAATGAACTTGTTACTATCTATAAAAATGCTTTTGATAAATACACGATTCAGCATAGCAAATTGATCAGGTATGCAAAAAGAAGAGGAAAAGAGATAGAAGTAAATGATATTCTGAAACAAATAAATGGCAATAACATATAATATTGCCGTAAATTAGATTTATGATTGGTTTAGACACATTAAACCTTGAATGGATAAAAAAGGTTTCCGCAGAGAATCAGGGGGCGGATAAAATCCTAATTGAAAAAGTTATCCGCGCTCTTTTACTGCTGGAAGGGTTATCACAATCAAAGTTACCTTTTGTATTTAAGGGTGGTACTGCTGTAATGTTAATTTTGGGAACTCCAAAAAGATTTTCGATTGATATAGATATCATTTCTTCGAAAAAAAGCGATCTCGAAGATGTATTTATGAAAATAGTGAAAGAAAAAGGTTTTACGAAGTACGAACTTCAGAGTAGGGAACCGGATATAGGAATAGACAAAATACATTATAGATTTTTTTATTCACCTGTACATCAGACAAATATATCAGAAGACAATATTTTGCTCGATATACTTGTGGAGACTGCAAAATACAAAAGAATTGAGGAGATTAATGTGGCATCTCCTTTTGTAAAGCAGACCGAAGTTCCTTTGCAGGTGCGTGTGCCAAGCAGTGAAGATATTGTGGCGGATAAAATGACAGCATTTGCACCTAATACAACTGGGATCCCATATGAAAAAGGCGGGTATAGTAGAACAATGGGGATTATAAAACAGCTATATGATATAGGCAACCTCTTCGATAAGATAGAAGACCTATCTATAGTGGATGAAACTTTTAATAAAATAGCAGAAACAGAAATGAAATACAGGAAGATAGACGGATCATCAGCAATAGTTCTAAATGATATGATTCAGACGGCACTTTGCCTGTCAACAAAAGGCGCCATCGGCATAGGAGATTTTTCTGCACTACAAAACGGTATATCACAGATAAAAGCGTATATATATTCAGAAAATTATCATATAGAGAAAGTTATTGTTCATGCCGCTCGAGTTGCATATCTTGCCAAATTGGTCGAACTGAAAAAGAAATTTATTGTGCGCTTTGAACAGCCGGAACAGATTACTGATTGGATAATAGAAGATACATCGATTAATAAGTTGAATAAGCTAAAAAAATCCAACCCAGAGGCGTTTTTTTACTGGTATCAGGCATATTTGATTGGAAAAAATGCACAAACTGATAATAGTTCAATTGGAGAATCATAATAATATTCGATAAGTGAGCCTTTTGGGCTCACTTTTTTTCCGGACTTCGTCAACAAGATTTTGGGAAGGAATTATTCACAGCAGCCATGAGCCTGCAATGCGTGACTCCGGTACTGTGAATGGGTAGGCGGGTAGAGTTTTTCCTCATAGTTTGGTCGACCGCGACCAAGATATAGGAAAGAGGGTAGGAATATTCGGAATGAAGCAGGACGAGAAGGAAGATGAACGAGTGTGCTTCGCTAAAAAATGACAAATTGTTGTCATTTTTCTTAACGCTTCGCAACATGCGTAAGCATGAAAAGAACGGAGTTAGAGGGACGGTTTATAAGAAATATATTAAGGTGGTCCGGCGAAAAAGAATAAAAAGGAAAATCTCTCCTGCGGCCGGCTCCTTGTTTTGACGTCACCACCAATATTTAGTACACTAAAAAATGGTAAAAAACAAATACAAACTCATAGATTCTCAGTCCGCGCTCAATGAACTCGCCACTCTTTTATCCGGCGAAAAGACAATAGGTGTGGATACCGAATCCAACAGCATGTATGCTTACCGGGAAGAGGTCTGCCTCATACAGATTTCCACCCCCAAAGACAATTTCATCATCGACCCTTTTGAACTTGACGATCTTTCTCCCCTCGGCCCGGACTTTGCTTCGGCGAAAGTGGAAAAGATTTTCCATGCAGGAGAGTACGACGTTCTCTGCCTGAGCCGGGATTACGGATTTGATTTTAATAATCTCTTTGACACCATGACGGCGGCAAAGATTCTCAATGTGGAAAAGATAGGACTTGGCGACATTATAGAAAACGAATTTAATATAAAGGTGCCCAAAAAATATCAAAAAGCCGACTGGGGACGTAGACCCCTGTCGGAAGAAATGCTTGAATACGCCATGATGGATACAAAATTTCTCATTCCCCTTAGAAACCAATACAAAAAAGAGTGAATTAAAGAAGATCATATGGAACTTGCCGAGGAAGAGTTCAGGGATCTGGCCCGGCCCCTTGAGATTGAGACGGTGACCCCTGAGAGCACTTTTCTTAAGATGACGCGCTCACGGAAATTAAATAAAAAACAGAAGCCTGTTCTTTGGAAACTTATTCAAATCCGGGACAGGGAAGCAAAAAAAAGAGATAAACCTCTCTTTAAAGTTCTCGCCGACCGGCTGCTTTTGAAGGTGGCCTCCGAGCTGCCCCGGACAAAAAAAGCCCTCAGCGTAATAAAAGGGATGTCGCCTTTTAATATGAGTAAATTTGCAGACAAATTTCTTAAAATTATCAGCTCTCCCGGTGCCGTTTATCCAAAACCCCGGCGCCGCAAGAAGGGCGGATGGGAATATTTGAAGCGTCTGGAAAAGATTACCAAATGGCGCACCAAAGAAGGCAGGAAAAGAGATATCTCTTCGGAGTTTGTCCTTCCCCGCCACCTTATGGAAACAATTGCCAGGAAAAATCCTAAGACCTTAAAAGCGGTCAAAGAAGCTATGTCTCGTTTTCCATACCGGATTAAACTCTACGCCGCCTTCATTAAAGACCTTTTTTAATTAGACCTTTTATTTTTTGTATTTACCGCCCCGTCTGGTTTTTTTCTTGTTGTTCCATTTGTTTTTTCTGCTCTTGCCTTTACCTGAACGGCGATTTTTGTATGGGTTTTTGGTGCCGTAGTTAAAATCGTCCAGCGTGGTTCTTTTTATGTCGCTGTCGATGATGTTTTCAAGTTTTCTTACCATTTTTCTGTCTTTTTTAGTGATAAAGGTAAATGCGTCGCCGGAACGTTTAGCCCGTCCGGTGCGACCTATACGGTGGATATAGTCATCCGGAGTTCCCGGGATATCGTAGTTTATGACGTGGGAGATGTTGTCTATGTCCAGCCCCCGGGCGGCGATATCGGTGGCCACCATTATATGGAAGCGGCCGTCCCGAAAACCTTTAATGGCGGTGTCCCTCTGTCTCTGGGAGCGGTTGCCGTGAAGGCTGGTTGCAGAGTAGCCCCGTTTTGCAATCTGGGCAGAGAGGCTCTTTGCCCGGTGTTTCGTTCGGGTAAAGACCAGGACGGATTCCGTATTAGTATCTTTTAAAAGTCTGTATAGCAGTTTTGCCTTCAAATGCTGGGGAACCGGAAAAAGAGCGTGGTCCACAGTGTGGGCCGGCTTGCTCATCCCGATTGAAACCCGCTGAGGTTTAGTCAAAGATTTTTTGGCCAAAGTTTCTATCTGTCGGGGAAAAGTCGCCGAAAAAAGCATCGTCTTTCTATGAGAAGGAGTTTTTGCGATGATTCGTTTTATATCCGGCAGAAAACCCATGTCCAGCATGCGGTCGGCTTCGTCCAGGACCAAGGTGTCGAGTTTTCCCAGTTTTACGTGTCCCCGGTTCATAAGGTCCAGTAGCCTTCCCGGGCAGGCGATAACTATATCCAGTCCGGAGCGCAGAGCCCTGATTTGGGGCTTAGCGCTGACTCCGCCGTAGATAGTTATGCTTTTGACGTTTGTCCCACCTTTCAATTCTTGTATGTCCCGGTGAATCTGGGCAGCCAGCTCCCGGGTAGGAGTAACGATCAGCGCGCTGACAGTTCCCGGCTTTCTGTCCAAAAGTTTATGCAGTATAGGTAGAACGAACGCCGCTGTCTTTCCGGTGCCTGTCTGGGCGGTTACTATAAGGTCACTTCCGGTGATAGCCATGGGAATGACTTTTTTTTGAACCGGGGTCGGTTCTTCGAAACCCGCAGTGGATATGCCTTGCATAAGACGGGAATCCAGTTTAAACTGGCTGAAATTCTCTAATTTATTCGCTGACGCAGAAGAGGTATTTTTTGAATAGTTCATATCTTTATCCTGCTGCTCTTTTTCAAACTTACTCTGTACAATTTTTTATTTTCCATTATAATTCTCCATTAATTTTTCCGCCTGTAATTCCACCCAGGGAATACAGCGGTACATCGATTTCTGTAATAGGGTCTTTTATCTTGTTTCAGACCGCACGGCTTATTGACCATCAATAACTGCCGGGCAATATAGAAAAGATGTGTTCAATGGATTAGACTAATGTTTTTAAAATTTCGCCTTGAAAAGTTTCAAAAAGAAGAGGGGTGACTTTTACTTTCAAAAATACTTTATTCCAGAATGATCTATTTATATTATTATTACTGCTGGATGTACTGTTACAATAATCCGAACCTTTGTCAAGTTTTAACGGTAAAATAATTTTTTATAAAATTTGCCCGCCCGGTATTTAATTCTTCGGAATCTATTTTATAAGGCAGCTTTGGGTCGGGCTTGCCGTATTTTGAATCGCCCAGGCCTTCTTTTAAGAGATACTCGGTAACGCTGACGCATTCGTCCCCGAGGGTAGCGTAAATGTAGGCCAGCAGCCGGTCGTAGGTGTAGACACCTCAAATATTCCAATAATATAATAAACATACCATATCTTAACTTTAAGCTGTCTCCGATATAAAAATATATTGTAGAGCCAAAACACTTGCCGGGGTAATTTTGAATAAAAATTCTTCCGGCACGGCGGTAAAAATCAGTGAAATCCGGCCGGGGGGTAAAGCTGGTCTCCGGAACAAAAACGGGGTAAACTTGTGATACAAAAAATAATGACATTACAAATAATATCATTATGGATATGAAACTTACAAACGCCTGCAGACATACAAAAAACCTATCAAAAAAACTTATAAATATCCTGGTTCAAGATGGATATTTTCCAAGCACTTTGCGCCCCTCTTTTGGGGGTGTTTATGGTATGGGTATATTGGGGTTCACCTGCAAAACATAACAAAAAAAGCAGAACAGTGAAAGTGATGTTGGAATATCTTATAGTGAAAAAGAAATTAGATGCACCAATGCACAAATATTTTGTTTCCGGAAAACTTTAAAAAAAATCAGAAAATTAAATGATAGAAAAAGTAAAAAAGGCAGGCATTAAAAAAAGAAATGTTATCTTTACTACGTTGATAAACAAGGCGATATTGCCGCAGTAAAGATGGCAAGGGGTAAAAAATAGACGACAAATTCGAGAAAACGCAATATTAAGCGCCTTTTGTTGCGTTTTGAATGCAAGTATTTGTACAATTTAGCATGCAAATATAT
>JAQICQ010000210.1 GCA_027858455.1 Elusimicrobiota bacterium
GAGAGCCAGCCCGCATTATCCGATGCCGACCAGTTAAGTGTTGAGCCCGATTCCCCTGAATTTGTTACTGTAAATGTCTGACCTGATGGATTATTTCCTTCTTCTGCCGCAGAAAAAGATAGAGAATTTTCTGAAAGTGTGATTGTCGGTATTTCTTCAGAAATAGATAATGTAACTGAAATTGTCTGCGGAGTATTAGTGGCATTGGAATCAGAAACCGTAATCGTTGAATTGTAGGTTCCTGTAGATAATCCGCTTATATCAACGGAAGCAGTAGGCGTCTCTTGATTGCCGTCGGAAAGCGAGCCTGAAGTCGGGGATAACGAGAGCCAGCCCGCATTATCCGATGCCGACCAGTTAAGTGTTGAGCCCGATTCCCCTGAATTTGTTACTGTAAATGTCTGACCTGATGGATTATTTCCTCCTCCTGCCGCAGAAAAAGACAGAGAACTCTCTGACAGTGATATTGCAGGTATTGATGTCCCGGCTGTAAATCTTTGATTATCCTCATTTTCAGAAAGCCCATCATAACTATAACTGGCAGGTGTAAAGACACAATTAATTTTTGAAGGTGTAACTGTATAATTTCCTACCGGTAGTATTAAGAATTCAAAGTAACCTGTTCCTCCGGTAGTATAAGTTTCACTAAGATCACCTGTTAAATTCACGTCGGATTCCCCCATACCAGTTCCATCAGAATCTTTAACCCACCCTTTTATATAATAGGTATCGTCAGAAGTATAAACATAAGGCCCATTTATTACATTAGTAGCTGTTCCGGTTGCAGCGTCAAAATAAATATTATCATAAGCTTCAAAATAATATGTATAATTAGTTCCCTGCGGCAAAGTTGGATAGTATTCATATTTTGCCCCTGTATCATAATCTCCGGATTGATATGTCATGGTAAAGGGGCTGTTGGATATCTCTATCCCGCCTTTTTTAATATGTATCTTAGGATATCCAAATTTAGGAGCATCTCCATCCGCATCTTTATATTTCACTCTATAATAAAAAAATGTGGGAGAAGTATAAGTTTCTTCTATACCTCGTACTGGATCAACTCCTTTATCCGTAAAATTTGCTTCACCTGTCCATTCTAAAACCGGCACATTATTTTCTACAACAGGACCGGTACTTAAATTCGTTGGTTCTCCAATTGCTGTGCTATTAGAAGTATCATACGCCTCGAAATAATAAGCATAATTTTCTCCTAAATCTAAAGTAATAGAAGATGCATATATTGCTCCTGTTGTGTAATCTCCTGATACGAAATCCATTGCAAAAGGACTTCCATCTATTTGTGTCCCGGCTGAACTAATATAAACTTTAGGATATCCGGTTTTGGGGGCATCACCATCGGCTGCATCAGTATATTTTATACGGTAATAAAAAGTTGTTACATGAGAACCAATGTCAGGATTAATACCATCATCAGTATAGTTTGACTCTCCTATCCAGGATAGAGTCGGCAAATCTACATCAGGCGCATTCACTTCATTATTCGGAGATCCTGTAGCCGAGGCGTTCCAAACATCATAGGCTTCAAAGTAATATGTATAATCTTCTCCCAGATTAAGGATAGTAGATGATTTATATATTTTTCCATCAGTATGGGCAGTATCTCCCGGGGCATCTTCTGCCATTACAAAAGGACTACCTGAAATATTTGTGCCTCCTTTTTTGATGTACAACTTAGGATATCCTGAATCAGGGGCATCGTTATCGGCATCTGTATATTTGATCCGGTAGTAATACGTTGTTTCTTTATCACCTGTTTCAGGGTTTAATCCGTCGGAAGCATAGATTGTCTCTCCGGTCCAACTTAGACTTGGATTATCATTGGTAACATCAGGCGCATTCACTTCATTATTCGGAGATCCTGTAGCCGAGGCGTTCCAGACATCATAAGCCTCAAAGTAATATGTATAATCTTCTCCCGGATCAAGGATAGTAGATGATTTATATATTTTTCCATCAGTATGGGCAGTATCGCCCGGGTCATCTTCTGCCATTACAAAAGGACTACCTGAAATATTTGTGCCGCCTTTTTTGATGTACAACTTAGGATATCCTGAATCAGGGGCATCGTTATCGGCATCTGTATATTTGATCCGGTAGTAATAAATTGTATTATGAGAATCAATCTCAGGGTTTAATCCGTCGGAAGCATAGTTTGTCTCTCCGGTCCAACTTAAACTTGGGTTCTCATTAGTTACATCCGGCGCATCAATCTCACTATTAGGAATTCCTGTTGCTGATGCATTCCATACGTCATAGGCTTTAAAATAATAAGTGTAATCTGTGCCAAAATCAAGAATTGTAGATGATTTGTATATTTTTCCGTCGGTATAAGTTGTATCCGCCGGGTCGTCTTCGGTCATTTGAAAAGGACTGCCCGCTATCTCACTGCCTCCTTTTTTGATATGAAGTTCCGGATAACCGGATTGTGGTGCATCATTATCAATATCCGTATAATCTATTCGGTAATAAAAAGTTGTATTACCATTCCCTATTCCCGGGTTTAAACCATCAGTAGTATAATTTGTTTCTCCGGTCCAACTTAAACTTGGATTATTAGTATATTGTGCGTATTTTAGATTATTATTTGTAATATCATAATAAGAAATAAAGATGTTGTCATTTGTATCCAAAGATATGGAAGTATATTGTCCAACGTCATTGTTTGAATCCACCGTCTCAATCTGCCAAGAAGAGCCGTCCCAGCTCGTGTATTTTAGGTCACCATTTGTAGTATCATAATAAGAAATGTGGGGATTGTTATTAGAATCTAATGATATAGAAGTATATTCCCCCACATCACCGTCCGAATCCACTGTCTCAGTCTGCCAAGAAGAGCCGTCCCAGCTCGCGTATTTTAGATCACCATTTGTGTTATCATAATAAGAAATGTGGGGTTGGTTATTTGTATCAAGGGCTATAGAAGTATAGTACCCTACGGTGCCGGTGGAATCCACTGTCTCGATCTGCCAGGAGGAGCCGTCCCATTTCGTGTATTTTAGATCACTATTTGTAGTATCATAATAAGAAATATGTGGGTTATTGGATGCAGAAAGAGCTATAGAGGTACATGCCCCTACGCTATCAACTGAATCCACTGTCTCAGTCTGCCAGGAAGAGCCGTCCCATTTTGTGTATTTTAGGTCACTATTTGTGAAATCAGTATAAGAAATATTGGGCTTATTGTTTGTATCCAAGGCTATTGAAGTATTGGACCCCACCATATCAGCCGAATCCACTGTCTCATTTGACCAGGAAGAGCCGTCCCATTTTGTGTATTTGAGGGCAGTATTTGTATCCTCATAATAAGAAATGTGGGGTTTGTTATTTGTATCAAGGGCTATGGAAATAAATCCCGCCACCCACCATATATCAACTGTCTCAGTCTGCCAGGAAGAGCCGTCCCATTTAGTGTATTTTAGGTCATTATTTGTATTATCATAATAAGAAATATGAATATCGTTTGATGAAGAAAGAGCTATGGCTGTATACTGCCCCACGTCACCGTCTGAATCTACTGTATTAATTTCCCAGCCAGCAGCATTTAATTTAAGGGCAATTATTAAAGAAAGTAAAATAAAAGTTATTATTTTATAAATATTT
>JAQICQ010000114.1 GCA_027858455.1 Elusimicrobiota bacterium
AAATTTATAAGAAAATATTCTGTTGATGAGATTCCCCAGCTTTTTAATGTTTTAAAAGGTGATATGTCGCTTATCGGCCCTCGTCCCCAGGTTTTATGGGAGACTGAAAGTTATGACGAGACGGCTAAAAGAAGATTAAGTATTTTACCCGGGGTGACAGGTTTATGGCAGGTTTCGGGCCGTTCGGATCTCTCTTTTGAAGAGATGATACAGTTAGATATTTACTATCTTGAAAACTGGACGCTGGGTTTTGATTTAAAGATATTATTAAGGACAATTCCGGTTGTTATATTAAAAAAAGGAGCATGTTAATGGAAATATTGGTAACAGGAGGTGCGGGATTTATAGGTTCGCATATTACAGACAGGTTAATAAAAGAAGGGCATAATGTAGTAATAGTGGATAATCTTTATTCCGGCAAAAGGGAGAATAAAAATCCGGCAGCGGATTTTGTCAAAATGGATATAAGGGATAAAGAAGCTGAAGGAGTATTTAAGAAAAATAATTTTGACGCTATATTTCATCTCGCCGCCCAGATGGATGTTAGGAAATCTATTGAGGATCCGTTTTTGGATGCCGATATAAATATTTTAGGAGGTATAAACATACTTCAAAATGCCGTTAAATACAATGTTAGGAAAGTTGTTTTTGCTTCTTCGGGCGGAGTTATGTACGGTGAATGCGCTGACAGGTATCCGGAAGAAGACGAATATCCCAATCCTCTCTGCCCCTACGGGGCTTCAAAGCTGGCGATGGAATTTTATCTTAATTTCTATCAAGACAATTACGGCCTGGACTCGGCGGTTTTAAGGTTCGGCAACGTCTACGGCCCCAGACAGGACCCCCACGGAGAGGCAGGGGTGATAGCAATATTTGCCGGCAGAATGCTTAAAGGCGAGGATATATATATTTTCGGTGACGGTAAACAGGTCAGGGATTATGTATATGTAGGGGATGTAGTGGAGGCCAATATACGGGCGCTTAAAAAGGGCGCCGGGGTATATAATATCGGAACTGGAGAGTCGGAATCCGTCAATGAGCTTTTTGATATTTTAAAAGAGATAACCGGCTACGGCAAAGATGCTGTATATGAAGCGGCCCGCTCCGGCGAGCTTCAGGTAAGCCGTCTGGGGGTAAAAAAGGCGGCCGAAAAACTCGGGGTGAAAGCCGGGGTAAGTTTTAAGGAAGGGTTAAAGGAGACCGTTGAGCATTTTAGAGAAAAAATTAGAGAAAAAAGAAAGCAAGATTAAATTCGGCACAGACGGCTGGAGGGGGGTAATTGCCGATGATTTTACATATAATAATCTCGGAAAGTTAGCCGTGAGGGTTGCCGAATATATAAGTTCGCGGGGCAACAAAGTAGCTGTCGGATACGACAACCGGTTTCTGTCCCCTGAATACGCATCTTTTTTCAGCGCTATACTCTCAAAGAATAATGTAGAAGTTGATCTGTCTGAAAGTCCTGTGCCCACACCCGCTGTTTCGCGCCGGGTAAATACTACAAAGAGCAGTCTCGGTATCATGATAACTGCCTCGCATAATCCATCTGAATATAACGGGATAAAAATAAAAGAGAAATACGGCGGTTCGGCAAGAGCCGGGCTTTTAAATGTTATAGTAGAAAGCATAAATGAAACAGAATTTGATGCCGGCGCGGATAGATATAATTATGAGGGGGATAAAAATAACTGGGCGAAAGATTATAAAAAAGTAATTTCGTCTCAGCTTCCCGGAGGAAATTTAAATATAGCGGTTGACTATATGCACGGGACGGGATATCCATACTTTAAGGATATTCTTGAAAGTAAAGGATACAGTCATTACGGGTTGAGAGAAAACCGGGATCCGATCTTCAGCGGAGCTAACCCGGAGCCTGTTCCGGCTAATTTAAAAGAGCTTTCTTTATATGTGAAAGAAAGCAGCGCGGATATAGGTTTTGGGTTTGACGGCGATGCCGACAGAATTGCCGTTATCGCTGAAGACGGGCAGTATCATTCCATGCAGAGAGTCCTGGCTGTGCTTGCCTACAATATAGTTAAAAGCGGCGGTAAGGGCCGGATTATTAAGACCGTTGCGGGGACCACTCTTATTGACAAAATATGTAAGGATTTTAATACTTCTTTCAGTGTAGTTCCCATTGGATTTAAAAATATATGCCCGGAGATGTTAAAAGGCGATGTTCTTGTAGCGGGCGAGGAAAGCGGCGGACTGGGTTTCGGCGATTATCTTCCCGAGAGGGATTCAGAATACAGCGCGGCGAGAATATTAAAACTTATATCAGAGAGCGGTAAACTCTTCGGCGAGCTATGGGAAGAAGTAAAAGAAACCTACGGCGACAGCTATTATCTCAGGGAGGATTTTGAAATTAGCGGAGGATTAAGTAAAATAGAGATACTTAAAAAAATCAGAAAGCGTATAGATAAAACGGAATTTCCGTTTAAGGTTAGGGATGTTTCGGATATTGACGGAATAAGAATAAACAGTAAAGACGGGGGCTGGCTGTTGATGAGGCCGTCGGGGACCGAACCTCTTATTAGGATATATGCCGAAGGAGCCACAAGAGAGACGGCGGAGAGATTAATTAAAATAGGAAGGGAGTTAGTATTATGAAAGACAAAACTTTTACATTTACATCGGAGTCTGTGACCGAAGGACATCCGGATAAGGTCAGTGATCAGATATCGGACGGTATTTTAGACGAGATATTAAAATATGATAACGAGCAGGGACTTACCCCGTATAAATTAAAGGAGTCCGATAAGAGAGGAAGCAGGGTGGCCTGCGAGACTTTTGTAAGCACGGGACTTGCTTTAATAGGGGGAGAGATAACTACCGGGGCTTATGTGGATTTTCAGAAAACAGTAAGGAAAATAGTCAGAGATATTGGTTATACTGATCCGACGCTGGGATTTGAAGCAGATTCGCTCTGTCTCCTAAATTCACTTAACGAGCAGTCGCCCGATATTGCCCTGGGGGTAGATGACGGCGGAGCCGGCGACCAGGGGCTTATGATAGGATATGCCTGCAAAGAAACAGAGGAGCTTATGCCTCTTCCCATTATGCTAGCTCATAAGCTTTCGCTTAAATTATCAGAGGTCAGAAAAGACGGGACGCTGGGGTATCTTAAACCGGACGGTAAATCTCAGGTCACGGTAAATTATGTTGACGGCAAACCGGAGAGTATAGAGACAGTTGTAATATCTTCTCAGCACGATGTTTCTATAGTTGATTCTTCAGGCAAACATATTACCGACGAGGCAAAAAATGATATCATCAGGGAAGTTATAAAACCGATAGTTCCCGCTGAATTATTAACTGATGATACAAAATATCTTATTAATCCTACGGGAAGATTTGTTGTCGGCGGACCTCAGTCCGATACCGGCGTTACGGGAAGAAAGATAATAGTTGATACTTACGGTGGAATAGCCGGACACGGTGGCGGAGCTTTCTCCGGAAAAGATCCCTCTAAGGTTGACCGCTCAGCTACGTATGCGGCAAGATATATTGCTAAAAACATAGTTGCCGCCGGCCTTGCCGATAAATGCACCATTCAGCTTGCTTATGCGATAGGGGTAAAAGAGCCCTTAAATATAATGGTTTATACAAACGGCACTTCTGTTATTCCGGATGAAGAGATAGAAAAATTAGTCACAGAGGGCGGTATTTTTGACCTGCACCCGGCAGGCATAGTCGAGATGTTAAATCTCTGGCAGCCGATATATAAAAAAACTGCGAGTTACGGCCATTTCGGGCGGGAGATCTTCCCCTGGGAAAAGACAGATAAAGCCGATATACTCAAGGAGAAAGCCGGAAGGTAAAAAGATATTATATGGCAGACAGCTTAGAGACGGTAAGGGATGTCATACATAACTATATCTATTTTACAGTTCCGGTAGATGATAGCGAGGTAACTGAAAAAGACATTATAGATACTGAATGGGTTCAGCGCTTGAGGCAGATCTTTCAGCTTCAGTCGGCCTGGCTTATCTATCCTAACGCCGTCCATTCGCGTTTCCAGCATTCGCTGGGTACTATGCGGCTCGCCGGCGATATGGCATACCGCCTTTATGACATGTTTAAAAAAGAGTTCCCTTCCGAAGAAATACCGGAAAAAAATTATGTTGAAGAGATATTCCGCCTGGCGGGGCTTTTGCATGATATCGGCCACGGGCCGTTCGGTCATCTTCTTGACGAGCTCTATACATATAAAAGATATTCAAAGACCCATGAAGATATTTCATCAGCCATAATAAAAGAGGAGCTAAAAGAGCTTATATCTAAAATAAACCGTTCACCCCACGGTAAGTTTAACCAAAAAATCAATCCGGCCGCCATTGCAAAATTCATCAAGATGCCAAAGAATTTTAAAAATTATTCTCTCTGGGAACAGGTCTTTTCCAAAATAATGATGGGGATTTATTCAGCCGACGCAATGGATTTTCTGCTCAGGGACCAGTATTTTTGCGGCACGACGGAATTCGGGAAGATAAACTACCGGAATCTTATAGATAATACCGTAATTACAAAAAACGGATTGACCTTAAGAAAAAATGCGCTGCCGGCTTTCAGAACATATCTTCAGACAAGGTTTAATATGTTCAGGCATGTATATTTATATGAAAAAAACGAACTCTACGATTTGGCATTTGGAAAATTGCTGCCGGGGGTACTTAAAAAAATGCATATGGGTAATCCTGTAAAAAATCTTTCCCGGTTTAAAAAGATAACGGATTTCGGACTCCATCACACAGTCCCCGGCTGGAGCAATGAAACCGGAGAAAAAGGGCGTCTCGGCCGGCATTGGAGAAAATTACTGCTTAACCGGGAGCTTCCTCTGGTAAAATTAACCGAGGAAGAAAAATTCTACCACTCGGTCGGAGAGATAAACCAGATGGTTGATGAAGATATTCTTAAAAAAGAGCTTTTTAATAAATACAGCAATTATCCTGATATAAAACCAAGGGTAATAAGAACCGACATAAGGCTGCAGCAGCAGTTTATAAATTTTAGTGATATTGAAGATTTTAAAAAAAATGATAATATAAAAGCAATAAGTATTATAGACCCGGTTTCCGGAGAATTCTGTGAAGAAGAGGGCAATTTATATATAAGAGACATCCCCTTAAAGTATGAAGTTGTCCGGGTTTATATTCCTGAAAAATACAAAAGGGAAGAGCCCGAAGAAGAAAACATTTTAAAACAGGCGGAATTTTTTTCCGGCCACGAGGGAGCCGGAAACGAGAATAAATTAAGAGACGATATTACCAGTATGTAGTTTTATGAACAGCTCTGATTTTAAAGAACAAACCGATAATATGGTCAAGCGTCAGCTTAAGGCGCGAGGTATTTCTGCCGAAACAGCCGAAGCTTTCAGGAAAGTTTCCAGAGAAAATTTTGTTCCTGATGAAAGTAGGGAGTTTGCTTATAGTGACAGCCCCCTTGATATAGGTTACGGGCAGACTATTTCTCAGCCTTATATAGTTGCCGAGATGATAGACCGTCTCCGGGTAAAAGAAGGATGCAAAGTTCTTGAGATAGGAGCCGGGTCCGGTTATCAGTCAGTGATACTTGCCGAGTTAGGAGCCAGAGTATATGCGGTTGAAATAGTGCCCGAGCTTGCCGAAGAAGCCCAAATGAGAATTACTGACTGCCAAAACCAATTAGGACTGGATATAAATTTACGGGTGGGAGACGGTACTGCCGGATGGCCGGAAGAAGCTCCCTTTGACCGTATAATTGTCGCCGCTGCCGCCCCGAGTGTGCCGGAACCGTTTTTAAGCCAGCTTAAAGAAGGAGGACGCATAGTAATACCCGTTGGCAACAGACTGCTTCAGGAATTAAAGGTTATTATAAAAACTGAAGAGGGGGTAAGAGCGCTTAATGCCGGGGGATGCCGGTTTGTTCCACTTATAGGTGAATACGGCTGGAGCGGTAAGTGAAAGAAGTAAAGGCAATTCTTAAAGGCCGGGTTCAGATGGTGGGATTTCGTTTTTTTACTGTAAGAACTGCCAGGCGGCTGGAGCTTAAAGGGTATGTTAAAAATCTTTCTGCCGGTGAAGTGGAAACTATAGCCCAGGGCAGCCGGGAGAATCTGGAAAAGTTTATTAAGAATATAAAAATGGGGCCGGCTTCCGCTGAAGTAAAAAATGCCGATGTTTCTTACAGGGAACCCCAAAAAGAATATACCGGTTTTAATGTGAAATATTAACAAATAAGTGAAAAAGTTTTTATTTATAATTATATTATCGGCCGGCTGCACTTATATAGGCCCCGGGATGTATCATACAGTATCGGAAGGCGAGACGCTCTGGTCTCTTTCAAGGATATACGGAATTAAGACGGAAAAGATTGTAAGAGCCAACAGCCGCATTGATGACCCGAAACAAATCAGGGCCGGGCAGAAGATTTATATTCCGGGCGCGTCCTCGGCAAAGCGCGGTAAAAGAGAGAAGATGAGAGCCCCTGATGTAAAATTTATCTGGCCGGCGCGGGGAGATATCGTTCAAAAATTCGGCAATACAGGGAATAAGAGATCTCTGGGTATAGGAATAAAAACTGTTTCGGGAACTCCGGTAATTGCCGTGGCCGACGGCAATGTCATATTTGAAAGCGATGATTTTCGTTCTTACGGGAAGATTATTATAATAGAACACGAGGGCGACTATGCGACGGTCTATGCGCATAACAGCAAAAACTATGTCCGCGAAGGAGATAGAGTAAAGAAAGAAGAAAGGATTGCGCTGACCGGCAGTTCCGGCCGGGCTTTACAGCCTTATCTTTATTTTGAAATAAGGTATAAGGAAAAACCCCGCAACCCGTTATTCTTTTTGCCATGAAATATGTTAATATTAAGGAGGAAATATGAGTCCAAAAAATTTAGATTCAATTAAATTATATCTTGACGATGTAGCAAAAATAGATCCTTTAACCGATGAAGAGCTTGAGGATTTAAAACCGAGATTAAGGAAAGACGATCCCGACGCCAGAAGGCGGCTTATAAACGGGAGCCTGAGATTGGTTATAAGTATTGCAAAGAAATTTAACCGCGCGGATGTTGATTTAAACGATTTAATAGAAGCGGGAAATATAGGACTTATTGCTGCATCAAAAAAGTATGATCCGGATAAAGGAACTAAATTCTCAACCTATGCTTATGACTGGATAAGGGAATATATAAAACGTGCGGTTTTAAGCCACACAAAAACAATACATATACCGGTATATATCTATCAGGATTTAAAAAAGATTATATCCGCCTGGGATAAGCTTTCAAAAAAAAGCGGATATCTTCCCAATAATAAAGAGATAGCCAAAGAGACGGGAATAGCGCAAAAAGATATAAAGAGATTTATTTATTATATAAAAGTTTTCAGCGATATACCCTCTCTGGACGCCCCGATTTCAAAAGATTTAGATATCCCGCTTAAAGCTACACTGGCGACATATAACCAGACCGAGCCCGAAGACGCCGTAGGTATAATAGGGACCCATCAGCAGCTGGGAGAACTTTTAAAGAATATAGATAAAAGAGAGAGGAAAATAATTGAGCTGCGCTTCGGTGTAGGCACTTCGCACCCGCATACTCTCCATGATGTAGGCAAAAAACTTGGTATTTCAAGAGAAAGAGTAAGGCAGATACAGGATAAGGCTTTAAATAAACTTAAAAAAGCCGCCGAGGGATTAGAAGAAGATGAATAGTAACTACAGGAGGAAAAATTAAGTGAATTTAAAAAAACTTATTAGAAATGTTCCGGATTTCCCGAAAGAAGGTATCCAGTTTAAAGATATTACTACTTTATTAAAGGATGGGAAAGGGTTTAAGGAATCTGTCCGGAAAATGGCAGAGCCGTGGCGGGATAAAAAAATTGACAAAGTGGCCGCTATAGAAGCCCGGGGGTTTATCTTCGGAGCTCCGATAGCCGAACAGCTCGGCGCGGGGCTGGTATTAATCAGAAAAAAATGTAAGCTTCCGGCTAAGACGCTTACCGTAAAATATGAGCTTGAATACGGGGAGGATACTCTCGAGATGCATGAAGATTCAATCGCCGAAGGCGACAATGTCCTTATAGTTGACGACCTTCTGGCTACGGGAGGGACGGTTGCGGCTTCCATTGAACTTATAAAGAGCGCCGGCGCGGAGATTGCGGGCTTAAGTTTTTTAATAGAACTTAAAGGTTTAAACGGAAGAGATATGCTGGGAGGCTACCCGATTGATACTCTTATAGGTTACGAAGGCGTCTGATAAAAAAAACAAACCAATGAATATAGATAAATTAAGGGAGACAGTCCGGTCTATAAAAGACGGGTCTCTGTCGGCGGAAGAAGGTGTGGAGAAACTAAAAGGTCTTCCTTACGAGAATATAGATTTTGCCAGATTAGATCACCACAGGGCCCTCCGCAAAGGTTTTCCGGAAGTTGTTTACGCAAAAGGCAAAACCCCGGAGCAGTTAATAAAAATTATAAAAAAGATGTCCGCTAAGAACCCTGCGGTTTTAATAACCAGACTTTCCTACGAAAAATATAAAAAATTAAAAGAAGATATCCCAAAACATCTCTATGAGGAGGAAGCGTCTTCGCTTGTAATAGGCAAATACCCGTCTCTGAACAATTTCCCGGCAGTTCCGGTCATTACCGCAGGCACTTCCGATATATCTGTGGCAAAAGAGGCGGGTGCAATTCTTAAAGCCACCGGCAATAAAGTCCGGGAGATATATGATGTCGGTGTTTCGGGTGTCCACAGGTTTCTGGATGTGGTAGAAACGACCCGCAACAGCCGGGTGGTGATTGTAATTGCGGGTATGGACGGAGTTCTTCCGTCGGTAGCAGGAGGTCTTTTAAGCCAGCCGGTAATAGCGGTTCCGACTTCTACCGGGTACGGGGCGAATTTTGACGGACTGGCGCCGCTGCTTACCATGCTTAACTCCTGCGCGCCGGGAGTAGTAACCGTAAATATAGACAATGGTTTCGGCGCCGGTTTTGCGGCGGCCATGATAAATGCACTATGATATATTTTGACTGTCCCCGCGGCGCTTCGGGAGATATGCTTCTCGGCGCGCTTTTAGATATTAATAAAGACAAGGATAATTTAAAAATGGCCCTTGTTCGCGCCGGATTTAAAAATTTAAAGATTGATTTAAGAGACAAAAAAATAGACGGAATATCGGGTACCGCAATTAAATTTATTACCGGCCGTGAGCCGCTGCCTAATTACGGTTCCGTGAAAGACCTTTTAGAGAATATAAAGACGGCAAAAACCATAAAAAACAATATAGAAAAAACCTATGATATTATTT
>JAQICQ010000115.1 GCA_027858455.1 Elusimicrobiota bacterium
AATCCAACTAAATTTCACCTTATGTCATTAAATTATATCACAAAATATTTTGTATTACAAATACAGGTGGCTCTATGTCAAAAATATTATTTTTTCATATATATCCGTAAAATACAAATTATTTTTTATTCTTCTAATATTCTTAATCGCCTGATGATTTATCTGTTATCTTTTTTTGCGCGTCCAGGTTGATAATACTATTTCATCCAGATAAGCATTATCTTCCATATTAAGTATATAACCGACAGCGCGGGAAACCTCATCCGGCGACATCATCCAATCCATACCGGCCGGATTCCCTTTTTGAAAATCCGTCGCAACCGAAGCCGGACATATAGCGGTAACTTTTACATTACAACCTTTTCCTTCTATAGCAAGACTTTTTAAAAAACCCAGCGCACCCCATTTTGAAGCGCAGTATGCAGCCCGTAATAAAAATGCCTTTTTCCCGGCCTTCGATACTATTCCAATTATATTTCCGCTCCCCTGTTCTTTCATAATCTTCATTGCTTCTGTTGCCGTTATAAATAGACCGGTAAGGTTTGTATCTATATCCCGACTCCACTGTTTGAGCGATGTTTCGGTAGCTTTAGCCAAAGTAGCCGCTCCGGCGTTTGGAATACATATATCGAGCCGTCCGTAATCTTTCTTTATCTTTTTAAAAATTTCTATCTGTTCTTTATGCGATCTAACATCACAACTTCGACCATTACATCTATCATTAAATTTCTGCAATTCTTTTACGGTTTCCTCTATTTTATCTTTGTCTCGCGCCGTAATAAAAACATCCGCCCCTCTTTCAGCAAGATAAAGAGCTATACTTTTCCCTATACCGCGATTACCTCCCGTAACAAGCGCAACTTTACCACTAAAATTAGATTTCCCCATTTTTGTCCTCCATTTTAATAAAAATCTCGTATATTCTTTATAAAACACCACGTTTTATAAATATTTCAGTCAGGTTTTTGTAACTTTCAATATCCAGCTGGTGCGGACGCAATCCGGGCTTTACGCCGGCTTCTGTTAAAATATCTTTGAATTCATCTGTTGATAAATCGAAATAACTGCAAAAATTATTTTTTATCTTTTTTCTTTTTCTGCTGAAAGCCACAGAAACTATTTTAAAGAAACTTTCTGAAGGCGGTTCCTTAATTCTTGTAAATTTTATCACAGCCGACTCTATTTTCGGAGGCGGTGAAAAATTATTCCTATCCACCTTAAGTGCAATCTCCGGATAAGAAACACTGCGGCATAATATACTAAAAGCAGAATAGTTACTGCTCGCGGGTTGGGCCACCGCACGCTCGGCAACAGCTAAGGGAACCATAAAAACAGCTATATTCCATTTTTTACTTTTTTTTATTATTTTCTCTATTATTTTACCCGTTAGATGATAAGGCAAATTCCCGCATATTTTACTATATTCAACGCCCGCTAAGTCAAATTCCATAAAATCTTCATGGTAAATATCTATCTTTTTTTTATTAAAATCAGCCTTTTTTTTCGACTGCCTCAAGTATTTTACCATATCTTCATCTATCTCAACAGCAACTACATGCGCTCCGGCCTCTATAAGATAAGCAGTCAAAAAACCTTTACCCGGACCTATTTCCAAAATATTCTCGGATTTTTTTATTGCCAGCTGCGCGACAATCTTATCTGCGATTAACGGATTCTCTAAAAAATGCTGACCTAAAGGTTCCCCCATTATTCTATAAGCTCTTCAGCTAATTTTATGGCTGCTTCCATACTTTTATAATCAGCTTTATTTTTTCCGGTCATATCAATTGCCGGACCGTGGTCGGGAGATGTCCTTATAAATTTCAATCCCAGAGTGAGATTTACTGTCGGTTTAAATGCGGTTTTTACCGCAGGCAGAATCTGGTCGTGATACGAAGAAACAATAAAATCATATTTCTTTAAATTTTCTTTGCGGAGGGCTGCTTCAGCGCTCACTACAGGGCCGACATTAATTCCGACAGATTTAAGATAATTAATTGCAGGCCGGTATATATCCTTTTCCTGATTTCCTATAAGACCCGAATCCCCCGCATGAGGATTTAAACCAACAATTAAATAATTCGGGCTCTTATAACCAAACAATCTTTTTATATGACGGTCAATATTTTCTATATGCTTAATAATTTTTTGCGTAGTTATTTGACCTGCGACTTTCTCCAGCGCAATATGGCGGGTAAGCAGAGACATTTTCAGCCCTTTTGCGATAAATACCATCTCCGGAGAAGACGAATTACAAAGTCGGGCAATATATTCTGTATGCCCGGTAAAATCTTTCTCTGCGTCAGAGACTATCTTTTTTTCAACCGGAGCGGTCACAAGCCCCCCTGCGGACTGCCCCACAGTAAATTCAACAGCTTTTTTAATATAATTTAATGAATCTTTGCCGGGATGGCCGGTTGATTTTATAGGATAGTATAATATTTTTCCGGGTTTCTTTGATTCAGAATTGTATTTTAAAATTTCAGTTCTGTATTTTTTTGCGTATTGGTTTAAAATGTCCCCGTCCCCGGTTATTATAAAGCACACACGATTTGACATATCAGGCAGAAGATGCTTTAAAGACTTAAATATAATTTCCGGCCCGATGCCCCGGGGGTCCCCCATAGACATATTGAGAGTCTTCACTTTCCTATGCCTAAAAACGCTTTTATCTTTTCGGAAAGTTTCTCTTCGGAAAGTTTCTCCTTTTTTTCAGGTAACGGTTGAAATTTTAATCTTCTTTTTAATAGTTCTGTATTAGTTTTCCTCTTAGCTAAAACATCTGCCAGAAGATCGCAAATCCGGGGTTGGTTCATAACTAAAGAGCTAAAATTATTTTTAGATAACCTGAACAGTTTGACTTCAGTCGCGCTTTTGACGGTTGCCGTAGCTTTGGCTCCGGTTAAAAGCGACATTTCGCCGAAATATTCCCCGCGGATCGCAGAAGCAATTTTTTTTGTTTTCTCGGACTCGGTAACTAAAACATCCAGCCGGCCGGAAAAGACCAGATAAAATGCTTCTCCGGACTGATTTTGAAATATTACAGGCGTTTCTTCGGGAAAGGTCACTACGCTAAAAGCATTCTTTAACTCACTCTTTATATTTTCGGGAAGAACTTTAAAAATATCAACATTGTCAAGAAGTATTTTCAGATCGCCGGCATCTGTTTTTTTCATCTTAATACCCCATCAGGCTTTTTAGTTTAGATCTGTTCTCCTCTAAATCCTCCGACCGTTTTATCGGGAAAAACCTTTCCGAACGGTCTACCTTTAAAAAACCGGTTTCTAAAACTCCGGTAAGGTCTCCAGCCAGGTGTTCAAACTGTATAACTTCACTGCCGTCAACTTCTTTTTCTACTACATACCACGGCAAATTAAAATTTCTGCCTATTCCGGAAGCATTCATCCAGTAAGTTGAACAGTTAAAGACCGGTATAGCGGAATCATCAAACTCCGGAGGAAAAGAGAACCCTTCAACAAGTTTTAAGCGGCCGTCAACTACAGCCGGAGCGCCGCCTTCATCGCCGGGCTCTTTTTGAGCCACTTCTGCCGTTAATTCCACAGATTTAGAGATGTGCCTGCCAAGTATAGCCGGATCTACTCTCGCCCCGAGATTGTCTACATTAGAAAAGAAAACATATCTGCCTCCGGCGCTGATGAATTTTTCAAGCATACCGCTCTCTTTAAATGCATACGGAAAATCACCGTGGCCGGGACCGTAATAAGAATTTTTTTCCTCGGCGGGCTCATCGGTGGGCTGAAAAGAACTTCCGTCAGGGTTAATCCGGGGCGCGATAAACTGATTAAACATTTTGATATTTTCGCGTGCTCCGAAATAATTGTTTTTCTCAAAATGCTCCCTGGTTTTTTGCTCTGTTGAAAAAGAATTCATAATATAAAACTTTATATTATCTGAAACTTTTAAAGAATCCCTTATTTTTAATTCCAAAAAACTCTTACCGTCAAAAACCTCAACCGTACCTTTTACCACCCCCCCGAAACGGGTAGCCATGCCGCCGTATAAAATAACTACCCCGAGCCGGCCTTTTTTGATAGCGTTAATCCCTTTTTCATGATAATGATTATAGTCCTCGCGGCCGGCCGGTGGAAGCTCTTTAAAACTCTCTGCCGGAGGAAACTCGATATTACCCTTAATAACATTGCTGTCCTTTGTAAATTCTCCGTCAGAATAGCTCTTTATGAGACCCTCTATCTGCTCCTTCTGATATTTATATTTAGTTAACATTTCTTTTCCCATATCTATAAGGTTACTCCGATTTAAACAACTGTTTTGATACCTTAGCTTCATCACGAAGGTTACGCAAGAAAGTTTCGTACTTTTCTTTCATTCTCTCCTGATACAATAAATTTTTAAGTGTATCCCGGGCTTCCGCAAAGGTCTTTTTTTCTGAACTTTTCCGGCCGGTAACTTTTATTATATGGTATCCAAACATGGTCTTTACAGGTTTGGTTATATCGCCGACCCTTAGGTCGAAAGCCGCGTCTTCAAATTCCTCGACCATCTCACCACGCGAAAAATACCCCAGACTTCCTCCCCGGGCAGACGATGGGCCTTCCGAATATTCTTCCGCATATTTACTAAATTTATCAGAACTATTTTTAACTTTTTTATATATCTCATTGGTTTTTTCCAGGGCTTCTTTTTCAGATTTATCGTCTGTCCGTATAAGTATATGCCGCGCTTCAACAGCTTCCGGGGAAACCATCTCTTCTTCATTATCCTTATAATATTTCCTTGTATCTTCTTCGGTAGGCACGGAAACTTTTGATTTAACTTCCTGGTTAATGAGTTTTATCACTTTAAGCTGTTCGGCAATATTCTGCCGGAATTTTTCTCCGGAATACCCCTGACCTGAAAGTTCATTCTGAAACTCCATTTCTGTACCGAATCTTTCTTTTATCTCGTCTACCCCATTGTCTAATTCCGTATCACTGACATATATATCTTTTGCCTGCGACTCCTGGAGGAGCAGCTTTTCATCTATCATCTGGCTAAGCAGTTCTTCTTTTATAAGTTTTATCTTTTCTTCTCTGTCAGACACAGAAAGTGATTTTTGATATTCATTAATTATAGGTTCAGCGCGTTTATTAAACTCGGACAATAAAATAACTTCATTATTAATCCGTGCCACGACCCTGTCTACCTCTTTTTCAGCGGCATTTGCAACTACCTGCCCTAATATTAATATCCCTAAGAGCGCATTAGTTAACTTCTTTATCATTCTCTTCCTCCTTATATTCATCTTTATTGCTTAATTTAATACTGTCTAATACATTGTAATCAACTCTTACATTATACTCTTTGCGGTAATTTTCTATAAGAGAATCAAAACGCTGCTGCCGGAGTATCCTTTTTATGTTTTCTTTTGCTTCTTCAAATGATTTTTTGTTTCCGCGGCGTTTCCCTGTCAATTTAACTATATGATACCCAAACTGAGTTTTAACTATATCACTTACCTGCCCTACTCTTTGAAGCTCAAAAATAGCTTCCTCAAAAGCAAGTTCTGACATTTCTCCGCGGGCAATATAACCGAGGTCCCCTCCGTTTATAGCAGTCACAGTATCTATTGATTCCTCCCTCGCCATCGACCCAAACGATGTGCCGCGCTGTATCTTTCCTAAGACTTCTTCCGCTTTATTTTGGCTGCTCATAAGAATATGACTCACCTTAACTTCCCGGGGATTAATATATTTATCTTTATTTTTTTCATAATAGCTCCGCAAGTCCTGGTCTGATATGGTAATCTCAGATTTTTGGAGTTCATCCATGGCCGCGGCAAGCATAATCTCTCTTTTTAAATTTTCAAGCTGCTTTACTACTTCCTGTTTTTTATCCAGATTAAGTTCATAGGCTTTTTTAAGAAGGACTTCTTCTTTTATCATACTTGAAAGATACTGCCTCTTACCTCCCCGGGTAGCGATAAACCCCATATAATATTCCGGTATACCCTCAAGCCTTCTTTTAAAATCTTCGACCGTTATTTTTCTGTTGTTAACATGCGCTATTACATCTTCTTTTCGGGAACACCCCCCTAAAAACAATAGACCCATAAAAACAATTATAATATATTTTTTCATTTCTTTATCTCTTCCTTTCTTACATTTCAATAATTTATATATAATAACATAAATTAAACTTCAAAATCAAAGTTTACGCACCGAATTTTTTCAGCCGGGAACTTTGCGCAAGCAGCAGCTGCATAACATTTTTTGCGTACATAGTACCGCAAACCCCCTCTGCGCAGGTACTCTCATCAAACTTACTGCCTCTGTCTTTCCTTAAATTCTGTCCGTAAATTAGTAAAGGATTAGGATGCCATGAATGGGCCGACATAGTAGTGGGCGTAGAATGATCTGCGGTTACGCATATAACATCGGGACCGAGTTTCAGTATTTCCGGCAGATGGCTGTCAAATTCTTCCATAACCTTTACCTTGCCCTTGCGGTTGCCGTCTTCTCCGTAAGAGTCGGTTTTCTTTATATGAAAATAAAAAAAATCGAAATTGTTAAAATCTTCTTTAAGCGAAGTTATCTCGTCTTCTATAGTATTAAGGTCTTCAGCTACTTCCATTCCTACTATCCTTGAGAGTCCTTTATACATTGGATATGTGGCAATTGCCCGTGCATTAAGACCATATCTTTCTTTAAATCCGTTTATTGCAGGCTTTTTCGCAATACCTCTCAAAAGACACGTATTTGCTTTCTCTTCGCCGGCAAGTACTACATGTAAGTTCTTAATAAACTTATTTGCTATATCTGCGGCTTTAGAAGATTTTTCATCTGTATTTTGAACAAGTTTTTCTTTTTTATTTACTTCTTCCGGGTCGGCATCAAGCAATCCGTCATGTAAATTTTCACCGGTAAAAACAACCACAAACCTGTGCTCTTTGCCGGGATAAACTTCAATTTTTACATCATCAATCTTATCTATATTTTTATTTATAATTTTGCAGAGCCGCTCATTTTCTTCAGTCGGTATTCTTCCCGCGCGCCGGTCAAGTATAATGCCGTCTTTGTTTCTTGTAGCAAAATTTGCTCTGGCCGCCAGCTGATTTGATTTAAGTTCTATCCCGATCCCATAGGCCTCCAGCACGCCGCGTCCGATTTCATGCTTAACAGGGTCATAACCAAAAAGAGACAGGTGTGCCGGCCCCGACCCCGGAGTAATACCGTAATCAATCGGCAGTGTAAGTCCGAGTTCGGATTTCCCGGCAAGTTTGTCCATATTAGGGATATCCGCCTGCTCTAAAGCAGTCTTGCCGGACTCATCCGGCAAATCCCCGGCGCCGTCCATTACCACCAAAACTATTTTTGTATTATTTTCTTTAATAAGATTTTTAAGTTTATCTTCACCAATCATAAGCTGTCCCCTTTTGTTTTTCTACATACTTTCTGGATTCTTCTGCGGCAAACGCTCCGTCGCCGCATGCAGTTACAACTTGCCGAAATGAACCGACACGGCAATCTCCTGCGGTAAATACCCCTTCTTTGGAAGTTTGGTAGTTACTGTCTGCTATTATAAAACCACTCTTCATGTCAACAAAATCTTTAACGGATTCTGTATTTGGCATTAGTCCGGCAAAAATAAAAACCCCCTCCGCTTCAATTTCTTTTGAGCTGCTCAGCTTTACGGATTTCACCCTGTCGTCCCCCTTAATTTCTTTAATTTCATCACCCAGCAGAAGCTCTATCTTTGGATTATTTTTTACAGCTTCGGCTACTTTTCCGACAGCCCTAAGCTTCGGACGGCGATGTATCTGAATAACTTTCTTTGCAAAACGCGTAAGATAAACCGCTTCTTCACATGCCGTATTGCCCCCACCGACCACCATCACAGTTTTATCTTGGTAAAGCGGGCCGTCGCATACGGCGCAGTAAGAAACCCCCATCCCCGTAAATTCAGCCTCGCCTTTAACACCGAGTTTTCTCATTGAAGCTCCCATTGCTATTATAACCGATACAGCCCTATATTCTTCATCGGTAGTTTTTATAATATAGCCGTCATCAGAATTTCGGAAACTTTTAATATCGCCTCTTATTATCCGCGCACCGAATTTTTTTGCCTGCTTTTCCATATCACCGGACAATTTAAAACTCTCCACCCCGTCGGGGAAACCCGGATAATTTTCAATACTTTCAGACAGCCAGAGCTGACCGCCCGGCTGGCCTTTTTCAATTATCGCAACATCTTTTCCTGCCCGCGCGGCATATATAGCCGCCGTAAGCCCTGCCGGCCCGCCGCCGGCTATTATAATATCTGCTGATTTATTCATTTAACATCTCCTGCATTTCATTATGTATAATTCCGTTAGAAACTAAAATTTTATTATCATATATACTGTATTTCCCACCGTCAAAATCCGTAACCTTCCCGCCGGCCTCAGTAACTATCAATACCCCCGCGGCTGTATCCCACGGATTAAGTTCCATCTCCCAGAAACCGTCAAATTTACCTGCCGCAACAGAACATAAATCCAAAGCAGCTGCTCCGGGCCGGCGAACCGCCTGAGTTTTTAATAAAAACTTATTGAAATTATCTATATTTCCCCGGCTTTCGGCAATATCATACGGAAACCCTGTTGCCAACATAGACCTTTCTAAACTTTTAATTTCACTGACTTTTATATCTTTACCGTTTAAAAAAGCGCCGGCGCCTTTTGAAGCCATGTAAAATTCATTTAAATACGGGGCATATACTGCACCGGCGATTATCTGACCTTCAGGGTTTTGGAGCGCTATTGAAACACAAAAAAAACCAAACCCGTGAGCGTAATTTGAAGTGCCGTCAAGCGGGTCTATTACCCATCGGAATTTACCCTCAATGTTTTCATACTCTCCTTCCTCGGCAAGTATTGAGTGGCCGGGAAAATTTTTTCTTATAATATTTACAATGAGCTTTTCGCTTTCGGTATCCATCTTTGTAACAAGGTTTATACGGCCTTTATAACTTATTTCACGAGGTCCGGCAAAATTTTTTAAAAGTAATTTACCCGCCTCTTTTGCCGCTTTTTTTGCTACCTCAGCGTATATTTTATTATTATTGTTCCCCATTGGGTTTTTTGCTCCTCCTGTGATGAAAGCGGCGAAAACCTGTATTGATTTACAGCCCTCAGAGCCCTTGAATCAAAATCAGGATACCCCGAGGTCTTGGCTAATTCCACCGATTCTACAATTCCGTCCGGGGTTACCCAGAATTTAAGTTTAACCTCTCCCTCAACACCTTTCTCTTCGGCCCATGCAGGATATTCCGGATATACCTTATTTAAAACTTTCCGCCGCGCAACCGGCCCGGATATTACCATTGCTTCATCCTTGCCGGGCCCCTCGGACAAACCCGCGCTTTCTCTTCTTCCGGGAACTACCTTTAAGGTCTCTTTTTTAACCGGAGCATCGTTATCTATACGGACCAAATCCGGCATAGTGGGAGAAAGCGATTCAACCTCCTCGCCGGTTTCATAATCGCGCGCGTCAACGGGAATATCGGGCTTGTTTAATTCTGGCTCTTCAATAGATGGTTCCGGCATTTCAGAAATTCCTTTTGAATAATCAGGAATCTGCTCGGTAATATCGGGAAAAGTTGCTATTGAAACTTCAACCCAGTCATTTTTTTTAACCCCCTGCCATGGATAAGGCACAAAAACAACAATTAATATATGCAGTAACGCAGATATAATTATACTGTTTTTAAAACTCATCTCTCACCGGATTTTCTCGGTAGCTATCGCCAGACGGTTAACCCCGGACTGCCTTGCTATATCAAGAGCTTTTACCACTAACCCGTGCGATACTTTGCTGTCCGCCCGAATTATTAATAACCTGCTGGCTTCACCGCTGTAAGTATCTATTAAAACTCTTTTTAACGTGGCAAAAGATACCGGATCCTGATCCAGAAGAAGCGCATTATCCGCTGTTATTGTTAAAACATGTCTTTGTTTTAGCTGGTCTTTTGCGGTAACTGCCTTAGGCAATTTCACGTCTATGCCCGGTTCCAGGACAAACGACGAAGTGATCATAAAAAATATTAACAGAAGAAATACTATGTCGGCCATAGGGGCCATATTTGAAAAGAGCCCTGTTTCTTCCCGTTTTTCTTTAAATCTCTCAAACATATCAGTTCTCCCGCTCAGTTCCCTGATCAGTTCTCTTCTCAGTTCCCCGCTCAGTTCCCTGCTCAGTTCCCCGCTCAGTTCCCCGCTCAGTTCCCTGCTCAGTTTCCCGCAAATCCTCTCCGGCAACCGAATCTGCCGCTGCCGGTAATACTATATTTTCACTTTCTATAAGATCTAAAAGGTTTCTGGAAATTTTTTCCGTTTCAAGCATTACAGTCTCTGCCTGATGTGAAAAATAATAATAAGCTATCAGCGCGGGTATTGCTATGATTAACCCGGCCGCAGTTGTAGTCAATGCCTGGGCTATACCGTCGGCCACTATAGCCGGGGAAGTAGTATTTGCGCCAGCTATAGAATTAAAAGCGTTTATCATGCCGAGCACCGTTCCCGTAAACCCCATGAGTGTAGATATACTGCCTATTGTATTTAAAGCCGGTAAGTATTTTTTAAGTAAGGGAACCTCAATTAAGGCCTCCCGCTCAAAAGCCTCTTCTATCTTTTCCACCCCTCTGTCGTAATGATGAAGGCCGGCCTTCAAAATATTTGCTATCGGCCCGACTGTCTTTTGAGCATAGGCTATTGCTGCCTGGGGACCGTGGGAACGGAGCTTATCCTTGATTCCGGTAAATAATTTATCTTCATCCGTCCTTATTTTTCTGAAATACAGGAACCGGTTTATTATTATGGCTATCACCAAAACCGATGCCACCAGCAGCAGATACATCATAACCCCGCCTTTTACAATAAAAGTAAACATATTATTTTTCCTCCTTAATTATCTCTAATACCTAAATTTAAAATCACAAAAACTTTACTCTCTTCTCCTCTGAAACCCGCTGTGCGTATTATATCCGCCCCTAATATATTCTCAACACCGGCGCATATATTAAAATCTTTATTTACCCGGTAGGTTAAAGATGTATTAACATCCATATACGGCTCTACAGTGCCACTAACAGTATTATCATTTTCAGTTATCCACTCTTTATGTTTACCGGCATATCTAATCCCCGCATCTAACTTTAATTTCTTAAAGGGACTTACATTAACATCAACATAAAATTCATTATATATATCCGGCAGCTCTTTGCCGGCTTTTCGGTATATAAAACCGGACTTAAAAATATCTCCTCTGACAAATAAATGCGCTTTTGTGAATTTTACTTCCCCCGGCATATTACGAATATTGAAAAACCCCGAATTCTTTCCGAGAAAATCACTGCCGAGAAAATCACTGCCGAGAAAATAAATATGGTTTTCAACCCGGCTCATGCTTAAATCAATTCCCGCTTCAAGATTGTCCCGCATGTGATTTATAACTTTCACTCCGACTTTATTTTCAACAGGATATTTGTAAAGCCTATCTAACTGAAGGTGCGTATACCCGGTTATAAAATCATACAAACTTTTTTTTATGCGCCTTTTTTTTACATATCCGGTAAGGCCAATATTATTTATACCTGCTGAAACCATAATATCGTATATAAATTCCCTATCGTACCCCGCACCCAGGGAAAAAGCCGTTTCCCTGTAAACTTCGTTTAAGTAATTTAATTTAACTTCCGGTTCAAAAGCGGATTCCTGCCCGACTTTAAATTTATCAAGAACGACATCTGTATTTATGTGATGGTAATTATTAATCGGTAATGCCAGATTAAGCTTTAAATTTGTTTTTTGGGCATCTTCCTCGTCGCCGTTAAGGGCGGAAAACCCGCCGTCTATATCAATCTTTAAATTATCATACGCCATATATATATCAGCAGTTGCCGCATAAAGGGATTTTAAGATTATAATATCATCCTGCCAGAAATCCAGCTGTCCGTTATAACCGTAACTTTCTTTGTTGCGGCCTCCGTTTAGCCGGGCTTTAAACAATGAACTGTGTCCATCTTTTTGCTCCAGTGGATTTTTGCGGATGCCGTCGGCCTTATAGTTCATAAACCAGCCGGGTTGCCAATGCATATCATGGCTCAGAGCCAGTATATATTCTCCGCCCTCGCCCAGCCCGGAAGTAATATCCATGCCGTTTTGCCAGATGTAATCTTTCCGGGGATAACTCTTTTGAGGAAACTTCACACCCGGTATATCTAAATAGCGGTTTTTATTTAAATACGGCCTGTCTTTTATTCTTTCGTCATAAAGCCCCGGCAGATCAGACCGGTCATATCCCCACACATTTATATCCGGCAAATCAAGAGATCCTGCCTGCGCGTATAAAGACCTATAAACAAAAATTAAAATTGTCGCTGCAATATATAACTTTTTCATATTTAACGTTCAGCTTTTATTTCTTCTAACATTTTCCGGGCGCGGTCGGCCCACCCTGAATCCGGATAATCCCGGATAACCTTGTTATAGTTTTTTATTGCAACATCATAATCCTTTAAAATATGTTTTGACCGGGCTGCCATATATCTGGCTTCGGCAGAAACCTCTTTAAACCGGGTATACATATACGGGACTTTAAGATATTCTATAGCTGCTTTTGCGTAGTTTTTGCGCGTATAATATATGTCCGCGGTACGTTTTTGCGCTATCGCGGCGGGCTCCTCCGAAGAAACTTCTATAACCTTCTGGAATATTTTTAACGCCTCCTGAAAAGAACCCTCCCTCTGCAGCGAAATTCCTTCATCTAATATAATTTTTGCCGCCTGACGGGATCCCGGATAAAGCTGTTTTATCTTTTCTTTAGTTTGATTTGCTTTTTCTTCCCTGCCTGACGCGGAATATATACTGCTTATCTTATAAAAAGCATCAGGAGCAAAACCTGATTGCGGATAATTGTTTATTAAATTATTATATGAGTCCATGGCTTCTTCAAATTTTCTCATCTCATAATATATATCCCCCCTCCGCAGATATACTTCATCGGCAAGTTCATAATCAGGATATTTTCTCAAAAGCTGGTTGAAAGTTTCAAGAGCCGGGTCGTATTGGCGGTCTTTGTAATAACTCCAGCCCAGCCAGTAAGAGGCCTCTTTATCTGTTGATTTAGAACTATCCAGCCTTTTAAGTTTTTTGTATGTCTCTGCCGCCTCTTTATAGTTCCCGCTGTTAAAATAAAATCTGGCCATACGGTGATATACATCTTCTTTTAAAGATGATTCGGGATAATCTTTAAGAAATTTTTTGTATTCCTCCATGGCTTTTACGGTATCCCCTTTTGACTGATAACTCCACGCAATATTATAGGCGGCAAAAACTGCCGACTCGGTGGAAGGATATTTTTCAATTACTCTCCTGTAATTAATAATGGCACTGTCATACTCACGCTGGTTGTAGTCAATATCCCCCATTCTCAGCAATGCGTCGGATGCCAGGGGATGACCGGGATACTTGCTGAAAACTCTTGAAAATTTATTTCTAGCCTCATCAAACTCTTCAATCTTAAAATTATTCCATCCTTCATAATATAAAGCTTTTATAATATATTTTTCCGGAGGCTTTTTTTCTCTTAATTCTTTCATAGCATCTTTTGATCTGTAATATTCTCCGGCCTTGTAGTGAGTATACCCTATCTGGAAAAGAACCGGCGGGGTTTTTTTAAGTGAAGAGTAAGCATCCAGCGCTTCGCTATACCTTTTAGATTTAAGGAGGCTGTTGCCTTTCCCCATAACAGCTTCATGTATAATTTCTTTATCGGAAGAGCTGCCGGCAATTTCGGTGTATATCTGGATTGCCCCGTTAAAATCCCCTTCTTTATAATAAGTCTCGGCCAGACCGAGATAGGCCTTAACATATAATGACGATTTTGGGTAATCCTGCATGGTCTTATTGAACCATTCGCGGGAGGCAATATATTTTTCCTGCTGTGATAACGTCTTTCCTGTCAGATAACAAACATCCGGCATAAGTATATGGCTCTCATACGAGCTGATAAATTTATCCAGAAGAAATGTAACCTCATCATAATTTTTAAGATTAAAGTAAGCATATGCTTTCCAGTACAATGCCCGGGGCGCTAAATTGCTTCTTGGATAATACTTTAAAATCTTATCGTATTCTTTTACCGCAAGACTATAATTTAAACCGTAATAATACGCATGCCCTATAAGAAACTGAGCGGATATACTCTTGTCGGAATGGGGATACTTTTTTATAAATTCACTTAAGATTTTAACTGCCTCTTTGTACTCCCCCGATTTAATCCGCGCCCATCCTGCAGAATAAAAAGCCTCTTTGGCCCGGCGGGTTGAGCCAAAGTCATCTATTGTTTTTTCCCATTCATGAACGGCAAGATCGTAATTTCCCTGGCGGTAATAACTTTCCCCCATCTGATAAGCCGCATCGGCGCGAAGAGGCGTCCGCACGGATTTATTATTAATTATCATATTTAAATCCTTGCGCGCCTTTATAAAATTCTGCAGTTCCATATAGCTCAGCGCACGGTTAAATAAAGCATCGTAACGATAGCTGCTCTCCGGGAATTTATCGATAAACTCACCGAATTTATCTGCTGCTGCTTCGTAACTTCCCTCTTTATGTTTAGTTAATGCCTGATAATAAAAAGATTCGGAGATAACTTCACCGGGATAATGGGATTTTAAAGATATTTCTTTAAAAATTTTTACTGCTTCTCTATAATTATCGGTCATATAATATGCAATACCGGATGAAAGCCGGGCATAGGGGAAATAACTGCTGCCGGGATATTTTTCCATGAACTGTATATAACTTTCCAGGGCTTTTATGAAATCCCCCGAATGATAATAACTTTCTGCTTTAAAATAAAAAGCGTCTTCGGCAAGTCCGGATTGCGGATATTTCCGGATAAAATCGGAATAGACCACAGCCGCGCGGTCATAAAATCCAACTTTAAATTCAGCGTCGCCCATAAGCAAGTAAGCCCGGCTGGCTATATTACCCTCCTGCGCTGAGGTAGTTAATTCCCTGAATATTTCAGTTGCTTTTACGGGGTTGCCCGAATAAAGCAGAGCTTTTCCGTAATAAAGTTTTGCTTCGTTAATGTATATCCCTCCGGGATATTTTTGAATATATTCCTTAAAAGAACCGGCGGCAACTTTATACATTCCATCCTCATAAGTTTTAGAGGCAAATCCGTAAAGTTCTTTCTGGGGATTGCGTTCGACCGGCACGGCGGATGCAGATGCTGCTGCAAATAATATCACAAATGATAATGTTATTAATTTTTTTCTGTACATTTTTTTTAAAATCCTTAAACCAAAACCATAAATCTATTTCTCTAAATATTTTTTAAGAAATTGCCCTGTATAACTTTTGGAGTATTTTATCAACTTTGAAGGCTTTTCGCAAACAAGTACCCGTCCGCCGTTTTCCCCGCCATCTGGGCCTAAATCTATTACCCAGTCGGCATTTTTTATTACATCCATATTGTGCTCTATTATCACTACTGTATTACCGCGATCTACGAGAGAATGCAAAACTTTTAGCAGATATTTTATGTCATGCGGATGCAGGCCCGTGGTAGGCTCGTCTAATATATAAAGAGTTTCTCCAGAACTTCTTTTAGCAAGTTCTCTTGCCAGTTTTATTCTCTGGGCCTCGCCGCCTGAGAGCGTTATAGAGGACTGCCCAAGTTTAATATAACCTAACCCATCATCATTTAAGGTACCTAATATCTTTTTTATCTTTGGTATTTTTTTAAAGAAAAGATATGCCTCTTCTACCGTCATATCTAAAATTTCATATATGTTTTTTCCCTTATATTGTATCTCAAGCGTAGCGTCGGTAAATTTTTTTCCGTGGCAGGCATCGCACTTTACATAAATATCAGGCAGAAAATGCATTTCCAGCTTTAATTCTCCCTG
>JAQICQ010000007.1 GCA_027858455.1 Elusimicrobiota bacterium
CAGAAGATTTTTCTGCGGGAATAAATCTAAAAGTAATAAGAGAATCAATAGAAGATGAAACCGCTTCCTCCGCCGCTGCAGATATTGGCGGGATATATGCCTTAAAACTAAACGATGCCAAAATAAACTTTGGAATCGCCCTGCGTAATATAGGCACTGAAATTAGATATGTAGAGGAAAAGTTTCCTATACCGCTTACTCTGAAAGCAGGAGTTTCCTGCAGAATGCTTGAAGATAGCCTAACTGTTAATTTGGATGCAAACATATCAGAATATTCCGGCAACTACTTAATGATGGGTACAGAATACAGTATTATAGACGCGGTGCAGGTAAGGATGGGCTATAAGTTTGACAGGAAAAGGGAATCTAAATCAAGATTAAATGTCGGGCTGGGAGCAGGAAAAGGATATTACAGGATTGATTATACTTATACGCCGTTTGAGAATTTGGGGCAGGCCCAGCGACTTTCATTGTCAGTGAAATTCGGCCGCAGTAAAAAGAAAGAATATGTCAAAGCTAAACGAAACGATAAAAATGTGCGAAAAAAAGAAGAAGATAATATTAATGCAATGATTGAGAAGATACAGGAAGAGATTAAATCCGGCAATGAAAATGTTGTAATAGAGTTATCAGAAAGTTATATAAAGTATAAAGAGATATTTATTTCAATAAAAGAAAAACCTGATGTTGTATATGACCGGATTGCTGATATAATGCAGGTTATGCCGGAGTACAGGATTAAAATTACCGACCCGACAGTTGCGAAGAGTATCAAAGAATACTTCTTAAACCGAAAAATAGCAGATAGCAGAATAATCTGCCGGTATGCAAGTTTTCCGAAAGAGCGAATTGACAGAGTCGCTCCATTAGCGCGACTGAGATTAAATAAATACTCCGGGCGATAAAAAATGACTCCATGTTGTCCGGAGTAAAGTAAAAATAATTAAAATTTTTCTGTTTTATTACATTATCTTGCGAGGTGGGATAATTGTTTATTTAGGAATGCGGCGGAGCATAGGAATAAAAGAATTTATCTTTTCTATTATATATTTTGGTGTATTTTATATAGCAAGCAAAAAATATATTCATTCTGACAGCGGGAGTGCCCCGTCGGAGGCCTAAGGCTAAACGGAAGCTAAATATGGGTGTCTGTAGCAAGCGGCGGTTTCTTTAAACTCTTCGATTATATCCTGTATATCTTCCGGCCGGGTTGATCTAAATACTTTTTCCCTCAGCCCCTTAGCATGAGTGAAATAACGGGTGTAATGGTTAATATGTTTCCTGTAGATTTTATAGCCAGGGTCGTTGCCATAAAAATCCATTATGTAGTTTAAATGCATATACATAATGTCGCCGACTTTTGCGGCCGGCCGAATCGCAGGAAGGGGCTTTCCCGAAAGATAGGCGTGTATATCATTAAATATACAGGGGTTGCCATAAGAACCGCGGGCGACAAGGACACCGGCACAGCCGGTTTTTTGAAACATATTTTTAACCTGCTGCGGGGTAAATATATTCCCGCTTGCAAGAACCGGGACCGATGAGGCGTCCACTGCCTGCTTTATTGACTGATAGTCAACACTGCCCCGATACATCTCGGCCTTTGTCCTGCCGTGGACGGAGATGGCGTCAGCGCCTGCCTCCGAGAGAGTTTTAGCTATAACGGCTGAATTTTTATTTTCGCGGTTCCAGCCGGTTCTTATTTTTACTGTTACGGGCAGATCGGTATTGGCTTTAATTATTTTTAAAATGCGGGCAAGTTTTTCCGGGTTTTTAAGGAGGGCCGAACCGCTGCCGTTATTTACTACTTTTTTTACCGGGCAGCCGGCGTTTAAATCTATAAAATCAAAGTCCATTTTGTGAAGTTCTTTTATTGCTCCGGTTATATACTCCGGGTCGTTGCCGACTAACTGAACTCCGAGAGGCGAATCTTCCTTGTCAGTATATAACATCTGCATTGTTTTTTTTGAGAGGTGAGTTAAGCTCCGGGCGTTTATCATTTCCGTAAAGGCCGTCTTGCATCCGAATTGGCGATAAAGTTTTCTGTAGGGATAGTCGGTTATACCGGCCATGGGGGCAAGAAGAACGCGGGAAGCTAATTTTAAATTTCCGATCTTTAATTTAGATTTATTTTTAAACATATTATTTATAATATCTATATACTGGAAGCATGCAAGAATTTTTGCAAGAACAGGGTAAAAATACTATAATAAAAAAATGTCGACAGAAAAAACAAAAATATATAAGATAGGTGGCAGTACCCTTGAGGGCCGCGCCGCTGTGTCGGAAATAATTAAATCGCTTAAGAGGTTATTTAAACCGGGAAAGACTGTTCTTGTCCACGGAGGCGGACCGGCGATAAGCAGGTGGCTGGATAAGGTAGACATAAAACCGGAGTTTATAGACGGACAGCGGGTTACCGGCGCCACATCGGCCAAAGTCGTTGAGATGGTTTTAAGCGGGCTGGTAAATAAAGAAATAGTCTCTGTGTTGGAAGATCAGGGTATAAAAGCTTCGGGAGTCAGCGGCCGCGACGGAGGCCTGGCGGTAGCGGAGGTTCTTAAAAAAGAATACGGCCGGGTCGGTGAGGTAAAAAAGATAGATCCGTTTCTTATAAATGAGCTTTTAAAATCCGGTATAACTCCTGTGGTAAGCCCGGTAAGTCAGGACAAAAAAGGGTGTATTTTAAATGTCAATGCGGATTATTTCGCAGTAGCTTTAGCGTCGGCGCTCGGCGCTGCCCAGCTGAATTTTATAACTTCCGTCGGAGGTGTTCTTAAAGGAAACAGCGTTATTGAAAAATTAAATGTAGTTTCTGCGAAGGAACTTATTCAAAAAGGAACCGCCACCGAAGGTATGATACCTAAACTTGAAGCGTCCATAGAAGCTGTTAAAAGCGGAGTGGGAAAAGTGCAGATAATGAATCATAAAGGAAAGACGGGGACAACTATAACTTATGAATAATCTTCTTAATGTATATAATCAGCTTGATATGGAAGTATCAAAAGCTGAGGGTAATAATATTTGGGATACCAATGGAAATAAATATATAGATTTTTTCTCCGGTATATCCGTAACTAATTTAGGCCATCGGCCGAAAGAGGTCATAAAAGCAATAGAGGGCGCTCTTGCCCAATATATGCATATATCAAATATTTTTCCGGAAAAATATCAGAAAGAACTTGCCGGTCTTCTTGTAGAAAAAACTATGCCGGAAAGCAAGGTCTTTTTTTCAAATTCCGGGGCAGAGGCAAACGAGTGCGCTATAAAAGTTGCCCGGAAATTTTTTGACGGTGAAAAATTTAAAATAATAACTTTTAAAAATTCGTTTCACGGCCGCACTTTAGCGACTTTGGCGGCAACCGGTCAGTCAAAATTCCGCAAAGGGTTCGGTCCGGTTGTAGAGGGTTTTGACCATTTGGATTTTAATTTTCTGGCAACGGTTGAAGAAAATATTACTCCCGAAACTGCCGCTATAATGGTTGAGCCTATTCAGGGTGAAGGCGGTATCAATGTGGGTACAAAGGAGTTCATGGAAGGGTTAAGGAAGCTCTGTGACGAAAAAAAAATTCTACTTATAAGCGACGAGATACAGACAGGAATGGGACGTACGGGAAAATTTTTAGGCATTGACAATTACGGCATAGAGGCTGATATAGTAACTCTCGGTAAAGCTTTAGGAGGAGGACTGCCGCTTGCGGCAACTCTTATAAAAGACAAGGTTGCGTCTTGCATGGAGCCGGGGGATCACGGTTCTACTTTCGGAGGCAATCCTGTATCCTGCGCGGCGGGCCTGGCTGCCGTAAACGCTATTGATGATGATATGCTTGAAAATGTCGCTAAAAAAGGTAAAATTTTCCGGGCCGGGCTTGAGGGGCTTACCTCAAGGCATGAGACCATAAAAGAAGTCAGGGGTAAAGGGCTTATGCTCGGGATGGAACTTAATTTTAAAGGTGCCGGCATGGTTAAGTATTTGCAGGAGAACGGTTTTATCGCTAACTGCACCCGCGAGAGGGTCCTCCGGTTTTTACCGCCGTTTACGATAAGAAAGAGTGAAATAGACAGTTTAATTGATTGTATAGATAAGTATTTTAAAGAAAGAGGATAGATTATGAAGAAAATAGTTCTGGCCTATTCGGGTGGATTGGATACATCCTGTATCATTCCGTGGCTTAAAGATAATTATGAGGGCAGTAGTATAATAGCATTCTGTGCTTTGCTTGGCGAATCCGAGGATAAGAATGAATTAAAGAAAAGGGCAAAAGAAGCAGGAGCCGATAAATTTTATTTTGTGGATATGAGAAAAGAATTTGTTAATGATTATGTATTTCCGGCATTAAGAGTGGGGGCAAAATATGAAGACACCTATTTGCTTGCAACTGCTTTGGCACGGCCCCTTATAGGTAAATATTTAGTTGATATCGCCCATGAAAATAAAGCCGAGGCTATAGCGCACGGTTGTACGGGGAAGGGTAACGACCAGGTAAGGTTTGAACTGGCAGTAGGTGCCTTAGACGACAGTCTTGAAATAATTGCGCCTTTGCGGGAATGGGAATTTAAATCCCGTAAAGCCGAACTTGAATATCTTGATGAAAACGGTCTTACTCTGGCAGATACCGGCGGTGGGAAATACAGTATTGACAGAAATTTATGGGGAATAAGCGTAGAGTGCGGTGAGCTTGAAGACCCGTGGGTAAGTCCTCCGGAAGATTCATATGTTATAGTAACCCCCGCAGAAGATACTCCGGACGAGTCAAAAGAATTAGTTATAGAATTTAAAGATGGCAATCCTGTAAGTATTGACGGTAAAAAATACAATGGGGTGGAGCTTATAGAAAAGCTCAATATCATAGGCGGGAAATACGGTGTCGGAAGAACGGATATGGTTGAAAACCGGGTGGTCGGTATTAAATCCCGCGAAATCTATGAGGCGCCGGCCGGAGAAATACTTTTTGAGGCATTGAGAGGGTTGGAATCGTTAGTCCTTGATAAAGAGTATATCCACAATAAACGCAAACTTGCCAAAGAATACGGCCGTCTGACTTATGAAGGAAAATGGTTTTCTCCCTTAAGAGAAGGTGTCCAGCAGTATTGCGACGCAACGAGTAAATATCTTACGGGTGAGGTAAGAATAAAACTTTACAAAGGAAGCGCGACAGTGACAGGCCGGCGTTCTCCTTATTCGCTTTACACCGAGGAGCTGGCCACCTATACGGAAAAGGATAGCTTTACTCATGAATCGGCAAAAGGGTTTATAGATTTATGGGGGCTTCCTCTTAGGGTTATGGGGAAAAGAGACAAGAAAACATAGGAGTTAAATATGGTACTTAGAAAAGGGCGCATATCAAAAGAAAAGCTGAAGGAAGTTATGGAACTGACTTCGTCTATAAATAAAGATTATATCCTTGCCGAATACGACTTAAAACAGAGCATGGCTCATATAAGAGCACTTGCCGAAGCCGGGATAGTAGATAAAAAAAACAGCGCTAAGATAGAGAAAGAACTGGAGCAGCTTCTTAAAAAGATAAAAAAAGATCCCTGTTATTTCCTCGGAGATTACGAGGATATTCATATGGCGGTGGAAGAGGAGTTAGGTGAACTTGGAGAAAAACTCCATGCTGGCCGCAGCCGTAACGACCAGGTAGCCTGCGATATGCGGATGTATGTCCGGGATAAGATAGGTGATATAAAAACTAATTTAGTAGCAGGCGTTAATGCAGTCCGTGCTAAGATTGAAAAAGATGGGGATATGATACTGCCTGCATATACTCATCTTCAGCGAGCGCAGGCTATTGATCTGAAAACCTATTTAGAAACTTTTATTCTTTGGTTTGAGCGTGATATTGAGAGGCTCAAGGAATTATCTAAAAGAGTTAACATGCTGCCGCTTGGAGCGGCGGCCGGAGCTTCAACCGGGATAAAACTAAATTACGGTAAAATTGCAAAAGAGCTTGGTTTTGACGGGATTATAAAAAATTCAATGGATGCGGTTTCTTCGCGGGACTATATCCTTGAATTTGTAAATGTCTTATCTGTTATGGGTGTGCATATATCCCGGCTTGCCGAAGATTTTGTTATTTATGCAAGCCGTGAATTCTCATTTATTGAACTTGACGAATCAATATCCGACACATCATCTATCATGCCGCAGAAAAAAAATCCCGACTGTATAGAACTCATGCGTTCGGCAGCCGGAAAACTCATAGGGGTACAGACCGGGCTTGCCTCTGTAGTCAAAGGGCTTCCGTTGATGTATAATCGGGATATGCAGGATGATAAAGAAATTTTCCGTGCGGTAAAGATAGCCGCCCGAATTACCGGGCTGCTGCCGGCACTGTTTAATAATATTACATTTAATGCCGAAAGGCTTAAAGATGCCGCCTCGGATGGTTTTACCGACGCCACTGATTTTGCCGAATACCTTGTTCTTAACGGAATAGATTTTCGGGCTGCTCACAGAAAGACAGGGCTGATTGTTAAGACCGGGCTGGAGAAAGGTTATAATATGATAAAATCTTTTTCTTTACAGGAATTGCAGGAAGCTGTTCCCGAAGTTAAAGAGGATGTTTTTAATTTTATTGATATTAAAGAGGCCGTAAAAAGAAGGATGGGAAAGGAAAAATAATTTAATGTGTAATGATTTAGTTTTAAAAGATAATATGGAATATTTAGGAGACACACTTCATATAAGCGGTGTTGATATAGAGCAGCTTGCCGAAAAATACGGTACGCCGTTATATGTATATGATAAAGCAAAACTTATAAAGAATATAAGAAGTTACAATAAAGCGTTTAATTCCGTTGACCATCTTATATGCTATGCTGTAAAGGCCAACTATAACCGGAAAATAATAGAACTTTTTAAAGAGGAAGGAGCGGGAGCCGATGTTGTTTCAGGCGGAGAGCTTTTTATGGCGCTTCGGGCGGGAATTGATCCCGAAAAAATTGTCTTTGCCGGTGTCGGCAAGTCAGACGCAGAAATAGAAAAGGCAATAAA
>JAQICQ010000013.1 GCA_027858455.1 Elusimicrobiota bacterium
ACTTTATTCACTTGAAAATTTAACACAGAATACAAGTATGAATTTATTGCGCGGGCGTTTTAGGTCCCGGGTAAAAAAACTTAGTTCTGCGGAGTCGTTTGAAGTTCATACTCCTGTTGCTGTCTGTGCGGTGAGAGGTACGGATTTTGAAGTAGAGGCAGGCCCAAAGACACTTTTGAAAACCTATGAGGGCAGTGTGGCTCTTAAGAATATAGAAACAGGGGATGAAGTTCTGGTAAAATCCGGTCAGCAATCGGTTGTGGAAGCCGGCAAAGCCCCGACCCGCCCGGAAAATTTTCCGGAAAAAGTTATACCGGAGCCGGAAGAAGAACCTGAAGAAGAGGCAGCAGATTCTCGGGAGATAAAAAGCGATCAGCGCAAAGATTCTAAAGAACCTCAAAAAGAAAAACCCCGTAAATCCGCCTCCGGCGGTAAATCGCCTCTGACAGTAGAAGGTACTCTGGGGGCTGATGTTCTGCGAGATCCGGATAACCCTTCCCTGCAGAAAGTATATTATAATCTAAGTTTAATGCCTGAGCTTTCCTTGTGGAAATTCGGTGTCGGGCTGGACATAAAACTTTATTTTGACGAGGACGGAAATATCAGGAAAGAAGAATGGGACGAGTGGCCCGATATGCTTCAAAAAGTATGGTATGTCCGTTACGGGCAGAGAACCGACCCGCTATATATATATGCCGGAGGAATTAAAACATATACTATGGGCAGCGGCATTATAGTCAGTCGTTACAGCAATATGCTTAATTATCCGGAGGTTCGCAAGATCGGCATAAATACAAAAATTGATATGGGCGAAGGGGGGGTAGAGGCTTTTGTATCCGATGTAAATGAATATCCTCTTTTTGGCGGAAGGGTATTTTACAGGCCTCTGCTTTTTACGGGGATTCCGATACTTAAGTCTGTTGAGCTCGGAGTTCAGGGCGCTGCCGATTATAATCCCGACAAAAAAGATGCGACAGAAAAAGACGATGTTATTTTCTATGGTGCCGATACCGTAATTCCTCTGATTAATATGACCGCGGCGAGCGCCGATATATACGGCGGGTATGCGACTTACAAAACCGGTGACAGGTATAATATAGATGAACCCGGGGACGGTATGTCGGTTGGTTTAAAAGGAAATATAATAAAATTTATTAAATACGGTATGAATTACAGCAAGGTTGATAATAATTTTGAGATCGGTTATTTTGACAGATATTATGAGGTGAGGCGGGCTACCAATCCGTATCTTCTCAAAGGAAAACGGACACCTGTCAAGGAAGGTCCAAAATTTTTAATTGGTTTTAATTTTCTGGATAAAGCGGATTTTAGTATTGAATATGAGAATTACAATATCGACAGCGGCGGACGGTATCCTTACTTTCACGGAGAACTGAATATTGCGCCGTCTCTGCTTTTAGATAAGTACAGTCTCAGTGTTTATTACGATAAAACCGGAGTTGAAACATTTAAAGACCTAACAGACCTTTCTGGAGCAATTATGACTACCGAGATAGGTTATAATATCGCGCCGAATGTTACTATGGTTATAGTTCGCAGGCAGACTTTTACCGCAGACGGTGAGTCAGAAAAAACCATCTCAATGCGCACCAGATTTTCATTCTAATCCATAAAAGATAAATGAGTATATCGTCGGAGTTTTTCTCCGGCGGAGGAGGAAATAAATGGAAGGAATAGTTGACAGGATTGAAGACGGAAAAATAGCGGTTATAGACATAAAAGGCGGAGGCCGGATGCTCGTGCCGGCAGGTAATATGGATATAAAAATAAGCGAGGGCGACCACCTTAAGATTGATATTAAACAGGACCCGGAAAGCAAAGAAAAGATGAGAAAGGAAATAAATGAGATCAAAAAAGAACTTCTTGAAAGATCCGAAGAGGAAAATACGCAGCAGTAAATTAAAATTTTATATATTTGTATTTGTATTAGTTCTCTCCCCCGGCTGTTTTTTAAAGAACGGCCATGGAATTAACGACCCGCTGAATGTTACGGATTTAGATGCCGACAGAATGATAAATGTCATATCCGGCCGGATTTCCGATGCCGAAAAAAAACTTAGGGAAGGAAAGCTTATTGCCGCAAGACAGAATTGCGACCTTGCCCTCGGAAAACTTCTTTCAATGAAAGAGGCATTAAATTCTAAAGAGTATGAGCAGCTTCACGGGCGAATAGCGCT
>JAQICQ010000059.1 GCA_027858455.1 Elusimicrobiota bacterium
AGAGAAAAGTATTGAACAGTATTAATAAATCCGGGAGGATATTTTTATGAAAAAGTTAAGTGCCGTAAGTTTTATTGCATTATTGGTGTTATTTGCCGCAGGATGCGGAAAATCCGTTAAACGGGTTGAGGTAGAGGAACAGATAGATCTTTCGGGAAAATGGAACGATACTGATTCCCGGCTTGTATCCGAAGAGATGATTTCTGACTGTCTCTCAAGACCTTGGGTAGGCAACCATAAAGTAAAAGAAGGCAACGACCCTGCCATTATAGTAGGGGCAGTGGTTAACAAGACAGACGAACATATAATATCGGAAACTTTCACCAAAGACCTTGAAAGAGAATTTATAAATTCCGGCAAGGTTAGAGTAGTAGCTTCAAGCGACGAACGAAAAGAAGTACGCAGCGAACGCGAAGATATGCAGCGTAATGCTTCGGATGAAACCGTCAAAGAATTTATGAAAGAAGAAGCCGCTGACTATATGCTTAAAGGCGTTATAAATTCAATATTAGACAAGGAAGGTAAAAAATCCGTAAGATATTACCAGATTGACCTTGAACTTATAGATACCGAAACAAACAGGAAAGTCTGGATAGGCAACAAAAAACTAAAAAAATATATTAAAAACTAATAACGTTTTTAAGTATTTCTGCATAGGCGCTGTTGTATGCAACTTAACTGCTGCGGCATAAATTAAAATGTTGTCTCAATGTTAAATTTATTTTACATAAAATATCATGGGGTTAAACTCACATAATGGATAAATATGTCCCGTTTTAAATTTATATCGGGTTTTCTGATATTATTCTTTATTTACGGCTGCGGCGGAATTTATAACAGCCGGATGACTCCGGTAAAGGATGATGTAACGGCCGGTAATTATGAAAAAGCGCTGAAAAGCTATAAAAAGACCGGTCTTAAAGACGAGAATAAAAGCAGTCTGCTTTATCATCTCGAGGCCGGTATCTTATATCACCTGGCAGGTGAATACAAGACCAGCAATTACTTTTTGGAAAGAGCCGAGTGGCTGGCCGACGAACTTTACACAAAGAGCCTGAGCGGAGAAGCCGCTGCTCTTATGACTTCCGATAAGACGCTCCCTTACCGCGGCGAATACTATGACTACCTTTATACAAATTACTATAAACTTCTTAATTATCTGAGTTTAGGAAAATTCGAGGATGCGCTTGTAGAAGTAAGGAGAATAAACCACAAACTTTCTCTCTTTGAACAGGAGCCCGAACCTTTTCTTCATTTTATTACTGCAATACTCTATGATTATAATAATCAGACCTCGGATGCTTTTATAGAATACAAAAAAGCTTATCAGGCATACAGCAATCCTTCGCGGAGTTTACTTGAGAGTCTCTCTCTTTTTTGTTCAGAAACTAATTTCGCAAGGTGCTCTGAAATTAAAGACAGCCGTATTAAGAAATCCAGCGCGCCCGAAGATTACGGCACAGTAATATTTATATCCGAGACCGGTTTTGTGCCTCATAAAATTGAAAAAAGAACAGAAGCAGCCATACCGCCAAGCTATCGCAAAAAACACCCCAAAAAACTAAAAGATATATATTATATGACCATAGCAGTACCTGAATACAGCGCTCCGCTTGAAACGGTAAAAGAAGTCGAGCTTGTTCTAAACGGCGAAGTTCAAAAATTTGATCTGGGGCGGGATATATCAGGTATGGTCCTTAAAAATTTCCAGAACGAAGAACCTAAAATAATGGCAAAAGCAATAGCCAGGGCGGTAACAAAATATATTACTTATAAATCAGTAAAGGGGAAAGAATCGGATAAAAGCGCCCTCAGGAATTTGCTGGGCACATCGGTAAATATCATAGGCGCCGTGACAGAACAAGCCGATACCCGTTCCTGGCTCACTCTTCCCGGTAAAATATTTATTACGCGAAAAGACTTAAAACCCGGCGATTACAATTTCCGCTTAAATTATTTATCAGATAATGGGTTATCCGGAAAGACCTTGTCCGGAAAAGCCTTGTCCGGAAAAGACCTGCGGGGTAAATCCGGCAATATGAATTTTGCTCTGGAGTCCGGCGAACTTAAGTTTATAGTAATAAGAAAATAAAATTTGGTTTTTTACTGCCTTAGTTTGACACATTAACACAAATGTGCTACTGTATATCCGGAGGTAAAATAATATGACAGGAAAACTTACGGATAAACAGCAGGCCGTGCTCAACTATATAACAGAATCACTTGACGGTCGGGGTATCCCGCCGACACTTCGGGAGATAAGGGATAATTTTGGTTATTCGTCTCTGTCCAGCCCACGTCACCATTTAAAGGAGCTTGCCGCCAAAGGATATATAAATCTTATAAATTCCGTATCCAGAGGCATCGAACTTTTAAAAAAAAGTGCGGGGATACCGATACTCGGGAGGATAAGCGCAGGTCATCCGGCAGAAGCAATTCAGTCCCCGGAAGGTTATCTGAATCTGGCCGATACCTTTGTGGGCGATTCCACACTTTTCTGCCTGAAAGTTCATGGCGACAGTATGAAAGGCGTGGGGATAATGGAAGACGATCTCGTTATAGTAAAATATCAAACTACTGCGGAAGACGGCGATATAGTAGTTGCTATGGAAAGCGATGAGGCGCTGGTAAAACGTTTTCTCAGAAAAGGGGATAAGGCAATACTTCATGCGGAAAACCCCGATTATCCCGATATAGTTATGCAGGACGGTTCAATAGCCGGTAAAGTAGTGGGGGTAGTCAGAAAATACGGATATAATCCGGTGTATTAATATAAGTTTTTGGAGGCAAATTTTCTTAAAAAAGCAGATTTTTTTAAAAGAAAAAAGGCTCGGCGTTTTTTGACTTTTAGCTGAATTTCTTTAATAGTAGTATATATATTATTGATTTAGACGAAAGGCGGAAAGTTGATTTTAACAAATAAAATAAAGGACACATCATTTACGATAATTGATACCGAGACTACCGGACTTTATCCTAAAGCCGGAGACCGGATATCTGAAATAGGCGTTCTTAGAATAAAAAACGGCAAAAAAGAGGGGGAACTTAATACTCTTGTAAATCCCGGAAAGCCTATACCCAAAATATCCGAAAAAATAACCGGAATTACAGATGAAATGGTTAAAGACGCTCCCTCTTTCAAAGAGATACAAAATGAGTTAATAGACCTTATGGATAATTCGGTATTGATATTCCATAATGCAGTTTTTGATCTTGCCTTTTTGCACCATGAGATAGATAAACCCAATTTTTTACCCATACCTAATCCTGTTATAGATACCCTGCTGCTTACAAGAAAACATTTTAATTTTACAAGCAATGCGCTTGAAAAACTTGCTCCGGTAATAAATGCCAATACCGCCGGAATGCACAGAGCAATGGCAGATGTTTTGGTAACTAAAGAGCTTTTTGAATATATACTAAAAAATCTTCCCAAAGACATTTCGCCTGAAACTGTATCCGACTTTTTAAAATTACAGGGGGGAGATGTTAATTATTTAGGCAGTATAGGTTTTAAAGTGCCTGAAATAATAAGCAATGCTCTATCTACAAAAAATATTTTAAGGATAAGGTATTTATCAAAAAACGGCGACGAAACCGTAAGGGAAATAGAACCTCTGACAATAAGAAAAAACGAAGATAAACTTTATCTTATAGGTTTCTGTATGCTTACAAATAAAAGAAGGACTTTCCGCATGGACCGCATAAAAAAGATGAAGGTATTGATTGAGGAGTAGCGGTAATTTTTTTTTAAAGACAGTTTAAAACAGTTTACCGGGATTTAAAATATTATTAGGGTCAAAATCTTTCTTTATTTTTTTCAAAAGTTTTGTATATCCGAGGTCGGTATATTTTTCAAAATAAGGTTTTTTTGTTAAGCCGATACCGTGCTCCCCGGAGAGTTTCCCGCCTAAATCCGCAGAGATTTTAAAGAGTCGATCTTTTAAATCATCAACCTTTCTTTTAGTATCGGTATTTTTTTTATCGTTATCCGATATTATATTTATATGCATATTTCCGTCGCCCAGATGGCCGAAGATAACGGCTCTGAAACCATATTTTTCCGATACTCTATAAGCTCTTTTTATAAGTTCAGCTACAGCATCTACCGGCACAACTATATCCTCTTCGCATACCGAATTTGCTTTATTTACTATTGCATCGTGTAGAGAGCTTCTGAGCTTCCATATCTTTTCCTGGTCTCTGCTTTTTTGAGCGAGAAGTACTTCTTGGGCTCCGGCTGAATAACATATTTCCCCGGTCTTTAAATTGTGTTTCTCAATTTCTTCTTGCGTGTCGCAGTCATAGCGGACAAGCAGATAGCTGCAATCTTTAAATTTTTGTTCATTTTCTAAATATTCATAAGACAATCTAAGGGTTTCAGAATCCATAAGTTCTACCATCGTAGGATTAAGTTTTGCTTTAAAAAGTTTACCGGCAATTTCAGGAATTTTATATATATCTTTAAAGGGCGCTATTATCCAGGAATTAAAAGTAGGTTTATTTAAAAGCCTGAAAGTAAGTTCGGTAAAAAGAGAAAGAGTTCCTTCGCTTCCGCAGAGAAGATGCATAATTGACGCATCCGTTGAGTTTTTTATTATTTTTCCACCGGACTGCCAGCAGTTCCCTTCTCCCGTAACAGCTTTAAGCCCGGTTATATAATTTCTGGTTGTTCCGTAACGCACGGTATTTGCGCCGCCGGTAGAATTAGCAAGGTTACCGCCTAATGTGCAGGAATCCATAGAAGCGGGGTTAACGGGATAAAAAAGACCTTCATTCTCAACTTCTTTTTGAAAAACACCGTTAATGACCCCCGGCTCAACTACTGCCATACGGTTTTTATTGTCAATATCAATGATATTATCAAGGAGTTCAAAAGAGATAACAATTCCTCCGTAAACAGGCAGGGCTCCGCCGGTCAGTCCCGTACCTCCGCCCCGGCCGGTAACCGGAATTTTAAATTTGTTGGCAAGTTTTAATATGTCTTTTATCCGGTCTGTTTCGGTCGGCTTTAAAACTACAGCCGGCATATAATGAAGTCCGGGGGATTCGTCTTCGGCATATTTTTCTAAATCGCCTTCATCCGTATAAATATTTTCTTCCGGCATAATACCGGCAAGTTTATTTATTATTTTTTTATCTATCTTTTTATACATTTTCATCTCCGTTGATTTTGTTATAATAGGAAAGAAAGAGCCAAATTGCAAAATTTTCTCCTATAGAAAAATGAGGCAATGTGGCCATTTGAAAAAGTTATGGATTTTACTAGACTATAAATAGCATGCTTGCTAATGAAGACATTTAAGTTCTAATTATAACTTTTCTTTAATTAGCTAAATTCTACCATCTTCTGCCTGTTACGAGCGCATTCAGGCTCGAGCGTACACTTGAACGGTTACTTTACAGTATCGTCGTTCAATGTACTGTAATTCTCTAACAAGTAAACCTGCCTAAAAAGCATACATTGATGTCCTTTTTTAGGGCAGCTTGTTTGTTTTGTTTATAGTTTTAGAAATGGTATTATATTAAAATTAAAATATAATAATCGGGAGGCCTATAAAAAGGGAATGTTCCTAATTTATTGGTTTTTATGATTATAAAATAGAGACTTAAATTTAGATGTTATGACAGGACACAAAAAGAGATTATATATATATACAGGTGAAGGAAAAGGCAAAACAACCGCAGCGACAGGGCAGACTGTCCGGGCGGCTTCTTCGGGATTGAAAACTCTCTTTGTCTATTTCAATAAGATGCCCCCCGAGAAAGGCGGCGAAGCAAAGATTTTAAAAAGTTTAGATAATGTTACTGTAAAATATTTTGCCAAAAAGCATCCGGCTTTTTTTTCTGAGACAAATTCTCCCGGGACAGATACCTACGATATGACCGCAGAAACTTTAAAAGGGCTTGAATTTATTAAAGATAATCTTAAAAAGAACGATATAGATATTGTAGTTCTTGACGAAATATTAATATCCGTACGAGACGGGTTTATAAAAGAGGAAATACTCATAAAATTCATTAATAATTATATTAAAAGTTCCGAGGTCATACTTACCGGCCGGCGCGCCGGTCCTGCAATAATTAAGAAAGCGGACCTGGTAAGTGATATAGCTAATGTCAAACATTATTATTCAAAAAGAAACACCGCCAGGCAGGGTATAGAAATATGAGAAACATCTTTATGAGTGAGGCTCAGCCTCACTCATCTAATAAGATGTCCTTTACCTTTACCTTTCTCCTTATTCTTTTCCTTACAAATCCTTTCTGCGCTTATGCTGAATCAAACGACGCAAGAAAATTGATCCGCGAGGTGGTTAATAATTATGCCGGGATTGACACATACTCAGACAGCACAACCATAGAATTTTATCTTTACACCCCGAACAGAAATATGATGGTTATGGAGTATGAAATCAAATTGGATAAGCCGGATAAGTTTCTGGTAACTAACCCTTCCGAACCTTTCGGAAGAGAGGTTATATCTAACGGAAAATACCTCTGGAAGAATATACCATCACTGAAAAAATATACCAAAAACCCAGCGCCGGAAAATTTTATGGATATACTGGCTCCGGATTTCTCGTCCGCTTCCCAGCTGGGGTCGGCACAGTTTATTCTTTTTACTTTTTTTGAAAAAGACAATAAATATCTCAGTGATAAAAGTGTAAAAATTATATCGCAAAACAGAGAGATATCCGACAGCTCGGTTACAAATCAGATTCTTATAGAAGGCGAAAACATAAACATGGTAGTCTGGATAGATGAGAAAAGACTTCTTATTAATAAGATTACTTTTGATATGAAAGAGTTCATAAAAAAACGGCACAGCGGAGAGGATATAGACACCGATAAAATAACAATGACCTATACCGAAATTCATGATAATATTGTCACTGACCCCCCCCTCAACGAAGATATTTTTAATTACAAAGGTGGTAAAGACCTGCAGCTTGTTGAATCTCTTTCCGATACAGGAATAAGGGAAGCCGGTTCGGGTAATCCCGGTAATGAGTTCATTGATTTTAAGTTTAGACCGGCGAACTCTAAAAAAGAGATACAGCTCTCCGATTTTAAAGGGAGTAAAATAATGCTTGGATTTATAGATTCCGGGACCACCCAGGCCTCTGATATTGCCAAAATATTTAACCGGATACAAAACATAAGGGATGAAACCAATTTAAAAATTATTTGGATAGATACTTCCGGTGATGAAAAACAGTTAAATGATTTTATCATTAAAAATAATATAACTTATACGGCAGCTTCCGATGAAACAGGCGACATAGAGTCAAAATATGCCCTGGATCCGGATAACCCGGTGGTATATATAATAAGTCCGGACGGGATTATCCGCCAGATATATACCGGCTATTTTACAGGGCTTAAGGAATATCTCATTGAGGATATAGAATATATGGATTTTGAATATCCTATTTCCCAAAGTACCGGAAATCGCCCGGTGCCGGGAATAAAAGAGATGTGGAACCATAAAATCAAAGTTCTTGATTTTACTGTATATCAAAATGATGCGGTTGCGCTGACTTCTCCCAAAGGTATACAGATAATTTCAGATAACGGAAAAATAAAAAATGCTTTTAAGATATCCGGAGTGCCTCCCGATACGATAGTAACTACGGGCAGAAAAGAAGATAACTTTTTTCTGGCATACAGAAAGAACATGGATAAATTATATAGTTACAGCCCATCCGGAAAATTGTTATGGGAAATCTCAACCGGGTATTCAATATCGGACATTAAGATAATACAAAGTACGGATTCGGCAAAAATAATTGCAGCGTTAAACGCTCCCACCGGGCCGGTATGTTATGATACCCGGGGGAAACAGCTGTGGCAAACCGACACGCCCGGATATATAAGCCGGCTTACTGTCGGTGAATTTTTCGACGGCGGCAGGTTGGCCGCAATTACCAATAAGGGCGATATGGTTTATATTTTAAATAGCCAAGGAGAAATTGTAAGAGAAATCAATATAAAAGATATATATCTTGATTTTATAAGCGCTCTATCTGTTCAAAATCGCTACAGTAAATTATTTATAGCCGGCTCCTCGCACGGTAATGAAATTCTGAAACTCTTAAACGGTAATTTAAAAGAAAGTATATGGGAGACTATACTGGGTAATGCCGTAAGTTCAAACATTACCGGAATAGCCCGGCATCCGCTGAAAGAAATATACGCGGTTACTACAAAAAACGGCAACCTTTATTTATTTAACGATAATGGTGAAATTGCCGGAGAAAAACAAGGATTGGGATTCGGAGTTAAGGCAGATTGGATTGAATTAGAACCGGGCAGTTTTATGCTTCTAAGTGGTTCTGTCGATAAGGGGCTCTCTGCTTACAGTATTGATGTGGAGGAAACCCGTTAATGAAAATAGCAGATATATATAACAAAAAAGAAACGGTGGTATCATGTGAGATATTTCCCCCCAAACAGGAAGCGGATATAAGTACGATTTATGATACATTGAGCGGAATCAAAGACCTGTCGCCGGATTTTATAAGTGTAACCTACGCCGCGGCGGGGTCTAACTCTAAAAGAACGCTTGAAGTCGCCTCGGTCATAAAAGAGAAATACCGGCTCGAACCGCTTATGCACCTTACCTGTGTTAACAGCTCAAAAAAAGAGATTTCCTCTATACTTGATAAGATGAAAGCCGGCAAAATAGAAAATGTCCTGGCATTGAGGGGAGATATGCCGGAAGACAAACCGGAAGAGATCTGTCTTTCCAAGGAGCTTTGTTATGCATCGGACCTGGTTAAATTTATAAGAAAAACAAATAACTTTTGTATAGGTGCTGCGGGATATCCCGAGGTGCATCCCGAAGCCAAAAATATGAAAGAAGATATGAAATATCTTAAAATAAAAACAGGCGCGGGGGTTGTTTTTCTTATATCACAGCTTTTTTTTGATAAGGATTAATTGTACCGTTACAGGGACAATTTAAGTTCAGAGGGAATTGAGCTGCCTTTGTCTGCCGGCATAATGCCGATGTTTAAGAAAAGGCTGGTAAATAAGATAGTCTCTATGTGCGGGGCCGCTATCCCGGCTAAACTTCAAAACATAATGGACAGATACGGGGACAACGATAAAGATATGCAGAAAGCAGGCATAGATTACGCCTCGTCGCAGATATCGGAATTATTAGAACAAGGTGTTGACGGAATACATCTTTATACAATGAATAAGAGTAATCTCGCTAAAAAGATATTTAAAAACACGGGACTAACCTTTAGATTGAAATAAACCAAAACTTGAAAAAAACAACTTTTTTATTACTCTTAATTGTCCATTTTTTTTTATTACCTAAAGCTTATGCCGGAAAAATACCCGGAAATATAT
>JAQICQ010000108.1 GCA_027858455.1 Elusimicrobiota bacterium
GTTATTGATAAGATATTAGTCCAAACTCCGCCTGTGCCGAAAGAACTCATAAATGCTCAGGTTGAAGTTCTTACGAAAGAGATTGATCGTGTTATATCCGTAGAGCCCGGTTCTTCGGATGAAAAACTGAAATTTAAAAAAGAACTTTTAAGAAAGATTAAGAGAAATAAGTTTTCCAAAGAAGATACGCAGGATATAAAAAATATTATGGAAAATAATTTTAACAGTAATCTTATCGGACTTGAGGAAAAGAAGGCTGCTGTAAAAGCAATAGATAAGGTTGTTAATAATATTTATTTAAATATTGGTTCCTGCAATCAAATGGTTGACGAAAAACTCATTAAGCAATGGAGGAAATACAATATAACAGAAGCTGAACTTGCGGATCCGGATCACTGGGATACAGAACAGACCATCAATGATCTTACTGTTCATCTGACACTTAAAAAAGATAATTATAAAACTGTTTCCGGCGCGCGTATGGGGGTTTACAGCCGTTATAACGCCGGCCAGCTCTTAACTAAAGCTTCGGTTGATAGTTTTTTTAAAAGTTTATTTAATAGGTGCTTCTTGTCCGAAGTCGGCAGGTTTAAATTAAATAAAAAGCTGCAGTTTGTATACGGTAAATATTTAAAATCAGGAAAGATTGAAAAGTATTTACACGAATTTCCGGAAATTAAAAATGACCAGAGAAAACTTCAGCCTGAAGATATCATTTATTACATAGATTATATAATACAGTTAAATAACGGTAATACCGATCATGTGATGTTTAATGATAAGCCGGAAAGCAAAAGAAAATACCGTTTTGGCGAAAGCCGCGGTTTTTCCGTTGTAAAAAACAGTGAGCCGGAATACAAAAACGATCAGATGAGCGCTTACTATGTAGATGATGTAGATGACCTTGAAAACAGACGGGTAAGAACGGTGGGGGAACAACTTCATAAAGAGTTTGAAAGAGGCATCAACAGAATGAAAAAGAGGATTATAGACAAGAAAAAACTTCTTTCGATGGATGATTTTATCGAGAATACCGAAAAACGCAGTGAGCTCTTGAAACTTCTTAATCCCAATATAGTAAATGCGGTAATAAACAGTTTTTTCGGAACAGGGCAATTGTCGCAGTTTATGTCACAGACAAACCCGCTTGACGCGCTCACTCATAAAAGAAGGCTTTCCGCTCTGGGACCGGGCGGGCTGACCAGAAAGACCGCCAAAGGCGGAGTACGGGATGTTCACGCAACTCACTACGGAAGGATATGTCCGATCGAAACTCCGGAAGGGTCCAATATCGGGTTAATTTATTCGCTTGCCCTTTATGCAAATATAAATGAAATGGGTTTTATTGAAACCCCTTACCGAAAAATAGAAAACGGAAAAGTCACAAAGAAAATAGAATATCTTGATGCCCGCGAAGAAAAGATATATATCATAGCTCAGGCGATTGCTTTAAAAGGTAATAAGCTGCCTGACCGCAAACTTATAGCTTATAAAAGAGGTGAATTTGATTATTATGCGCCCGAAGAGATAGATTATATGGATGTTTCGCCCCAGCAGATAGTAAGCGCGTCAGCTGCCATGATACCATTTTTAGCTCACGATGATGCCAATCGCGCTCTTATGGGATCGAATATGCAGCGCCAGGCTCTTCCGCTTGAAATAACCGAACCTCCGATAGTTTCAACCGGTGTGGAAGGTAAGGCAGCTAAAAATTCCGGAGTAATGATAGAGGCCAAAAGAGGCGGTAAAGTTATATACGCCGATGCGGTAAAGATAATTATAGACAATAAGTACGACAGCAGAAAATCCGGCAAGGTTAAAATGTCGGAAATAGATTTATATAACCTCATAAAATATAAAAGAGGAAACCAAAAGACAAATTTTAATCAGACCCCGATAGTCCGCCTGGGGGAAATTGTAAAAAAAGGCGATGTTATCGCGGACGGGCCCGGTACGGCTAACGGCGAAATGGCCCTGGGACGGAATCTCAAAGTGGCTTTCATGTCATGGGAAGGATATAACTACGAGGATGCTATAATTTTATCTGAACGCCTGGTAAGAGAAGATGTGTTCACCTCCGTTCATATACATGAAGAAGAAATTGAAGCCCGTGAAATGAAAATGGGGGATGAAGATATAACCCGGGATATACCCAATGTAAGCGAGCAGAAGCTCCGAGATCTTGATGAGAACGGTATTATCAGGATAGGGGCAAATGTTAAGCCCCGGGATATACTTGTGGGTAAAGTTACCCCCAAGGGTGACCAGACCTATACTCCCGAATTAAGGTTGCTGAAAACTATTTTCGGTAAAAAGGCGGAAGATGTAAAAGATAATTCGTTGAGGGTCCCGCCCGGTGTCAAAGGCAAAGTTATAAGGGTAGAAGTTTTTGATCGCAAAGAAAGTTTAAATAAAGCCCAGAGAAACAAAGCAGCCAAAGAAATAAATAAAAAGTATGACAATCAGATCACCTCAATACGAAGCGAAGCCAGCTCGAAAGTCCAGAAACTTCTTTACCGCCAGAAAGCAGGAAACCTTTCTAAGAAAGAGTACGAAGAGGAGAAGGTGCGCATAAATATTGTTAAGAAAGTGCGAGAAGGCGAAGTTGACGCGCAAAGGGCCAGGGAAGTTGAGGTCGTGCAGACAAATTACGGGGATGAGCTTTCTGTAATGGTTTCTAAGAAAGTTAAAGTTTATATAGCTGCCAGCCGTAAGATAACCGTTGGTGATAAAATAGCCGGCCGGCACGGAAATAAGGGTATAATATCCCGGATTCTTCCGGTAGAAGATATGCCGTATACAAAAGACGGTGAGCCGGTAGATATTATTTTGAATCCTTTAAGTGTGCCTTCAAGGATGAATGTAGGGCAGATACTTGAGACTCATCTGGGGTTAGCGGCAAAAGGGGATAATATTCGGGTAAGCACACCGGTTTTTGCCGGGGTTCCCGAGAATGAAATCAAAAAACTTTTAAAGAAAAACAAACTTCCGGAGTCAGGCACAACTCAGATTATCGACGGACGAACCGGCGAATCTCTGGGAAATAATATTACAATGGGTTATATGTATATAATGAAACTTGAGCATATGGCCGAAGATAAGGTTCATGCTCGTTCAACGGGGCCGTATTCTTTGATAACAAGGCAGCCGCTTGGCGGAAAGGCGCTCTTTGGGGGACAGAGATTCGGGGAGATGGAAGTCTGGGCTATGGAGGGTCACGGCGCGGCTTACTTACTGCAGGAGTTTTTAACTTATAAAAGCGATGATGTGGAGGGCCGTAACCGGGTGCATAAAGCGATATTAAACGGGGAGGAAATAGAGGCTCCGGGCGTGCCGGAATCCTTTAAAGTATTGGTCAACGAGCTGCAGGGGCTCGGATTTAAAGTAGTTTTAGAGAACAAACAGGATAAAAGAAGTTAACCATTATGGGAGAACAATTAAATTACAATAATTTTAATTCAATGCAGTTGATGCTTGCCTCGCCCGAGGATATAAAAAAGTGGTCTTACGGCGAAGTTAAAAAGCCGGAAACTATTAACTATCGTACTTTTAAGGCGGAAAAGGACGGATTGTTT
>JAQICQ010000133.1 GCA_027858455.1 Elusimicrobiota bacterium
ACTAAAGTTAATATAATTACCGGAACTCCTATGGGGGAAAACTCGGTTTGGCAAGCAGAACCATCGCCGGCGGCAATTTCTGATCTTACTGCTTTAGCTGGCTCAAATGAAGGGGATGTTGCTCTTAAATGGACTGCACCCGGAGATGATGGAACCTCGGGAAATGTCTCCGGAGGACTTTATAGGATTAAAGCTGCAACTTATGTAATTACTGCTGCTAATTTCAGTGCGGTCAGTATGAATATGCCGTATTCGTTTACATTAGATAAATCTACATCTTATACAACCAAGGGAGAGCAGCATAATTATACTCTGACCGGCTTATATCCGGGAACAACTTATTATGCAGCAATAAAATTAAGGGATGCTACAGGGGAGTGGAATGTTTGGCCGGGAACCGGTACGTCAGTTAACAGTAAATCTTTTAAATATGCATTAGATTTAGAACCGGAAATTGTACAAAATGTACAGCTTACCGCCACAGACGGAGAAATCTTAATTAATTGGACTGAACCAAATTTAAGGGATTTAGATTACTTTGAAGTTGAAAGGGATTCGTCAACTCCTTATGATTTTATTGATGCTTATACCTTTAATGTGGATACCGGAGCAGTATCATACACAGATACGGGACTTGAAAACGGAGTAACTTATTACTACAAGGTAACTACATGGGATACATTTCCCTCCGGAACTGGACCAAGCGGTCTGTACAGTGTTGCTTTGTCCAGCAGTTACTCGGTCACAAAATCAACGAAACCTGAAATTGGCGTACCATTTGCACCTACCGGTTTTGCAGGGGTTGTGCAGTCAACTTATTCAATTAATTGGACTTGGAATGATGTTCCCAGCAATGAAGAAGGATTTGAGATAAGAAATAAAGACGGCAGTGTAGCTGTAGCTACCAATACTTTAACAGCGGATACTACCGAATGGACTCAAACCGGGCTGACGACGAACACATCTTCTTTATATGAAACAGTATACGCCTGGAATATGCAGGGATATTCATCGCCGAGTACTGCGGTTAGTTTCCCTGTTTATTCAAAGGCCCGAGCTCCGATAAATCTGCAAATTAGTAATGTGGCAGTATCCAGTGTTACTTTAAGCTGGGCTGTTAATTCCAATCCCTCCTGGACAAAATACGGGATTGCAAAATCAACAGATAATTTTAATGTTAGTTTTGATACCGGCGTAGTATTTTCCGATGGTTTAACATCAAATACAACATCGATCACAAATTTAGAGAATGGCACCACTTACTGGTTCAGGGTATGGGCTTATAATGAAGACAGTGTGAAAACCGATTTTAGTAATATAAAGAGTACTCAGACAGAAAGTATTATTACAGTAGCTATAAACGAAATAGCCTGGATGGGAACTCAATCATCATCTTACGATGAGTGGATTGAATTTTACAATAATACAAATTCGGATATTGATATTGCTAACTGGTCAATATACGGAGCGGATACTGAAGTTACTTTAAATTTTAGCGGCGCTGATCCAGATGGCAGTAATACTACGATTATACCGGCTAATGGATATCTAATATATGCAAATGCTGCTGATGTGTTTTCTTCCGGTGCATCAGTTGCTATATGGGATAGTAGTATTGGTATGAATGCAGCTGGAGATCATCTTATTTTATACAATGCTCCGGATGGCGCCGGCAAAATTATTGATGAAGTTGATAATAATGATGGTACCTGGATGGCGGGAAATTCGGATGAATCTATAACTATGGAAAGGATTGACTCGACCGTGGATGGAAATATTTCTTCTAACTGGGAAAATAATAACCAGATTAATATAAAAGGGAAAGATGCGGACGGAAATAATATATACGGAACCCCCAAGTCAACTAACAGCGGTAACTATCCGCCGGATACGGTAGCACCTAATGCCATAACAAATTTATCTGCGCTTACCGGAGATACCGCCGGAGAAATCATACTTTCCTGGACTGCTCCGGGAAATGACGGCACTTCCGGCAACAATACCGCAACAGCTCAATATGAATTAAGGTTTGACACTTACGTTGTAAATAATACAACATCATGGTGGAATGAAGCAGTAGTATATGATTCAACCCGGACTGTGAAAAATCAGGGAAAAGCTGAAACGTTTACAGTTATGCGTGCCCCCGGGGCTACATACTGGTTTGCCATAAAAACTTACGATGCTTCCGGAAATGCTTCAGATATAGATACAAATACACAGAGTCAGTTAAGCGCTCCCCCCGATACCCAGGCTAAGGCTTTGGCCAAGGAGGGGTGGCTGGGGTCAGGAATAAGAATTAATGAAGTGGCGCCTTCAGAGGACGTTGACTGGATTGAATTTTACAATTCTTCAAATACAGTAAATATAAATGGATGGGAAGTTTCTCATAATTTTTCAAAAACGAAAACTTTTCCTGATTTCACATTCAGCAGTGGTACGTATATTGTTCTTCATTTTGGTCCTGCAAAGGCCGATGAGAATAATAGCGATATCAACGGAAACGGTTATCGAGATTTTTATTATCCTATAGGAGAACTTAGTTCAGGGAAAAATACGCCTGCAGATTTTGTAATATCACTGAGGAATCCCTCGAGGTCAAATAAAATAGTTGATGCTTTAGCTGTTGCTGACAGAGAAGGAACTTCGTCTGAATGGCTAGGTGATTTATATGGATATCCTTCAAAATCTCAATGGACTTATACATTTACAAAGATAGACGAATTTAATGTAGCTCTGTCAAGCGGCCAATGGGTTGGGATAAAAGCTACAACTGATAACGACAGCACGGTTGAAGAATATTGTTTCTCATGGAAATATGGTAAAAGGGGGTATTCAATTAGCAGAGATAAATATTCTACTGACGGGACAGTTCCTTCACGTCTGGAATGGTCTGTAGCTGAGAATCCTACTATGGGTAAACAAAATTTTATAGATAATGATATTGATGAAACGGCGCCGGGGCAAATATCAGATTTAGAAGTTAGTAAGGGCCCCTATAAAGGGAGTGTTAAAATTAGTTTTACTGATGTAGGCGATGACGGCGCCTCTGATGGGGGAGTGGTAAGTTCTTACGATGTAAGATATAGTTTAAGCCCTATTGTAACAGAATCTAATTTTATAGACGCGACACCTGTAGTATTTGCTTCTAAAGAAAATGTCAAAGACAGAATGCGTGATAATGATCCTGCCGGGGATGATATTGATTCTTTTGATATCTACTGGGAACCGGGAGCTCCCGGGAGCGCACAGGAACATATTATCAGTGAATTGTCGCCGGGAGTTAATTATTATTTTGCGGTAAAAGGAGAAGACGAACAGAGTAACAAGGGGTCAATGTCAACCGGAATAAATTTATCTACAAGCGCTTCTTCAACAGTTGGTTCTCCGGTTATGATAAATGAGGTTGCGCCTCTTATTAATAATGGAAAGGATTGGGTTGAATTTTATAATGCCACCGGCAGTTCCATTAATATCGGGGGTTGGAAGATTTGTGTATATGCCAATAGTGGAAAATCGTATAAGGATTATTTTAATACGGTGGAAGAATTACCCGAAAATTATATATTGCCGGCTGACGCATATCTTGTATTAAATTTTGGCGATATTCAAAGTAAAGTAGATGAAATCCCCCCAAACGACACAAATGGTAACGGGTATTATGATCTATACGACAGTTACGCTCAATTTAATGATGCGGATGATATTGTTGTCCTTTTAGACAATGATTGGGTTATGGTTGATGCTATGTTTTATTCAAACCGCTCCGGCTCATTTAATGAAGAAGATTGGGATGATGTATATGTTGAAAGTTCTTATTTTAATGATCAATGGGCGCCGGAGCAGACCAATGAATATACTATTAACAGTGAAGTCAAATGGGATAATTTTGCGGATTGGTCGCAGGGAACATCCGAAAAATCATTGGGAAGAGATGTGAACTCAACAGATACCGATGATACGGGGATAGCAAAAAATGATTGGTTATTAATGGATAGACCTACCAGGGGAATAGAAAATGATTATATTCCCCCGGCGGCCATTACTGATTTAACAGCTCTTTCCGGCTCAGCTGAGGGCTCTGTTGCATTGAACTGGACGGCTCCCGGTGATGACGGGACGGTGGGCAATAACTCCGATGGGTATTATGAAATACGGTATGCTTCCTATGCGGTAAGCGGTTCTTCATGGAGTTGGTGGAACAGTATTTCTTCGGATACATCTTCTGCGAATCTATATTCAGGCACAAGATTAAAAACCGGCCCCGAGGATCAAGGCAATCTTGAAACAGAAATAATGAATAGTTTGTTTCCCGGGGTCACATATTATGTAGGTATAAAAACTTATGATAATATTGAAAATAATGCAGGGCTGGATGTAAAACTCGGTGGAAATAGCCCGGCATATGCAGTGGCTTTTGACACAAACCCTCCGGCTCCGAGCAATTTAACAGGTTTTGCGGAAGATTCACAGGTGCTTCTTCAGTGGACAGAGGTTGATGTAGATGATTTTAACTTTTATAGGGTATATTACGATTCAGCAGCGCCTTTTAATAATAGTGATATGATTGTGGCTACAGAAACGACAAATAATTATTTTATTGATGAAAATTTAACGAATAATAATACTTATTATTATAAAGTTAAAACCGTGGATAAAGAGCCGGGAATATTAGAAAGCAAATATTCCAACTTGTTTAATATATATCCTGATGCCGGTAAAATCAGTCCGCCGGTAAATTTCACGGCTGTTTCAAATGCAACAGATACTATAAAATGGACATGGACGGACACATCTTCTTCCGAAGACGGTTTTAGGCTAATCGGTGAATCAGGAAGTATTATATTTTCCAGTAATACATTAAAAAGTCAGACCGGGGTGTATAAAACAACCAGCTGGTTTCAGACGGGCATGTCCCCTAACCAGGTTTCTTCTATTAAGAGCATTGTAGCGGTTAATTCGTTAGCTCAATCAAAAGAGGTTTCAGTATCCGATTATCCAATTTACAGCAGGGCTAATAAACCCGCTAATTTACAGATAGCCAATGTGGGGATTTCAAGTATGACCATAAGCTGGAACAGCAATAATAATCCTCCCGGAACAAGGTTCGGTATATCCATGTCAACTGATAATTTTGTAGCCGATTCAGAGGTTATTGCTAGTTATGCAACGGACTTTATCACTACTAATAAAATTTTCAGAAATTTAGATTGGGATACAACTTACTGGTTTAAGGTATGGGCCTATAATAACAATGAGGTCAAGACAGACTCTTTGGGGCCTGTTGTCAAACAGACCAAAGGTATTATTGAAGTTGCCATAAATGAAATAGCCTGGGCCGGCACAGATTTTTCATTTCGTCATGAATGGATTGAGCTTTACAATAATACTAATAGAGATTTAGATTTAACCGGCTGGAAAATAGTAGCTATCAACAAAAAATCTACTGCTACAATTACAAGCGCAGAGGGAGATTTAAATAATTCTGTTATTTCTGCCGGAGGGTATTATCTACTTGAGTATTCTACCGACACAATAAATGATATCCAGGGCGACTTTGAAGATGGGCCCCCCTACAGTTTTTTAAATAATGATGGCGAATATCTTAAATTATTAAACAACAATGATAAAATAATTGATGAAGTGGATTGTTCCGGCGTATGGTTTGCCGGAACTAATAATCCCGTTTATTCAATGGAAAGAGAAAACACTTATGGAAGCGGCAGCGATTCAACTAACTGGTCAGATAATGACGGTGTTACTATAAACGGTCATGATTCAGGTGGGACTGCAATCAATGGAACACCGCGTGCTAAAAATTCTGTTTGGGTTCCCGGACTGGATTTTATAAAGCCGGGCTCCGTGACGGACCTTACGGCGCTCGCCGTCGACTCAGAACAAGGTATACAATTATCTTGGACTGCTCCCGGAGATGATGGTTATTCTGTAAACAATTCTGGTGGTTCTTATGAGATTAAATTTGCTACATTTTCTTTTGTGAATTCCGGAATCGATTCATGGTGGAATCAAATTCCCGGAGGGTATAGCGACAAATACAGAGGAAAACGTTCCATCTCTGTTGCGGCCTCTGTGGGTAATCCGGAAAATGTAACAATCAGTGGGCTATATCCGTACAGTACTTACTGGTTTACTATAAAAGTTTATGATGATGCCGGCAGTGGATCTGAATATGATGATAAAACAGTTGCCGCTGCTCAGGCAAATGCTATGGTGTCTTTTAATGCAGTTCCGGCAACTCCGCAGAATTTATCTGTTCCTGTGGTTACAAATAACTCTATGGCTATAACTTGGGATGCAAATTCAGAGTCAGACGTAAATAAATATTGGCTGTACAGAGAATCCAGCGCAAATTCAGCGCCAACTTCGTATACTGTGGTATATGCTACTATTAATGATACCAATCACAGCGGGACAGCCAGTTATCCTGACTCGTCACTTGATTCCAATAATTATTATAGTTACTGGGTAAGTGCAGTAGATGAATTTGACCTTGCAAGCAATCCGGCAGGACCTGAATCTTCTACTCCGGATATGTCACCACCGAAATTCAAATCGGTTAGCCCTCAATCAAACAGAGCATTAGGTAAAGATATAATTATAGTAGAAGTTGAGGTTTCTGACAATATAATGATTACTGATGTAAATGGTAAATACAGAGGCATCAATGATAGCAGTAGCGAAAGGGCGCTTAATTTTTTTCCAAATAGTTTTAATGGGAAAGAATACATTGGCACCGCCGATGTTGATAAGAAGGTCTTAAATTCTAAAGGATTTGAATATTATGTGGTAGCAAAAGATCAGATTAATACTTCTACATATCCGGCATCAGGGTCATGGAAAACTATTAATACGCCCAAAGATGTTCCCGATCAGAAATTTATAACCCCGTCTAATCCGGAAGTTATCTTCGGCAGTGAAGTAGATGAAGTCGTCATAACCGATGTGAGAGGAAAAGAAATCTTCAGTAAAAAGAAAGGCGGCAGTCCTTTTATAACATGGAATCCGGCTGAAAACGGAAAGATTAAACTGGAGTCCGGCCTTTACATATACCAATTAGATACAAAAGAGGGA
>JAQICQ010000148.1 GCA_027858455.1 Elusimicrobiota bacterium
CGCTGGGATATTTCCTCTTGCCCCGACTTTTGTCCCGCCTTTTGTCCCGCGAGAACGTCTATAACCCTTAACTCTTTTTTACTTATATCTGTCATGTTCAATTTATGAACCATTATAACTTATAACTGAGAAAATTTCAATTAACAAAAAATACTGTCTCTAAGCCGCAAGCACTTTTACCAGGTTAAAAAGAATTATCCAGAACACCGCAAGGAGTATAAGTATGACAATAAACTCCCATTTAATATTTTTTGTCCTGACCGGTTGCTGGCTTGCCGAATTAAGACGAATTTTAAACTCCCGGGCGGTATTAAACCTTTTGGACGGTTTTTTCTCGAGCGCCTTAAGGACAACCCTGTCTAATTCAGGCGGAACCATTGGATTAATTTTGCTCGGCGGAGAAGGAACATAATAACGCTGTTTTTTAAGCGCTTCGGTGTGGTTTTTAATATCAAAAGGATTGAGCCTGGTCAGCATCTCGTACAGGACGAGCCCCGCAGCATAGATATCACTTGAAAATGACGGGTATCCGTCCAGCCTTTCCGGAGCCATATACTGGGGAGTTCCGTGCACCCCAAGATCTGTCTGCCACGGCACGTCTTCGGCCCGGGAGTCCCTAGCCAAGCCGAAATCAATAATCTTAACCGTACCGTCGGGAAGAATAAATATATTGTCCGGTTTTATATCCTGATGTATTACCCCTTCCGAATGGAGGTAATTTATACCCTCTAAAAGCTGACAGACTATGTCGGCGGTCTTTACCAGGTTAAAATTATTTTTTCCGCCCAGGGATTCTCTTAAAGGCATACCGTCAAGATACTCTTCTATCTGATATACGTCATTTCCTTTATCATTAAAATCATATAGGTTAAGTATATTGGGATGGTCAAGCCTTTTTAAAATTGTTGCTTCGTGTTTAAACCTCTGCAGGTTGGCATCTTTTTTTAAAATTCTGAGAGCTACGGTGGAATTCTTTTTCATATCCTTACATCTGTAAACCTCGCTCATTCCCCCCTCCTGGGCAGACGCCATTACTCTCCACCGGCCGGCAATAATATCGGAAAGTTTAAATTTACTCATTCTCCCTCGGCAAGCCGCGAAGCTAAAAATTCAGGAAGCCCCGCATCAAGTATGAGGTTTTGGGTCTTTGTTATATCATACGGTATTCTTTTCAAGCTGATTTCCTTTTTATCGGTATCATATATTATAAGGCTTGAATCAGGATTGCCGTCACGCGGCTGACCGACTGACCCCGGATTAATGATATACCGGAAGTTTTCCTCAATCTTTATATCCTTACCCGGATAAAATAATAAAGATTCCACTTCGTTGTTGGTATTTCTTCTAAAAACCACGGGAGCGTGAGTATGGCCTACAAAACAGATAGGTTTTAATAATTTTTTAAAATTGGCCTCGGCGGCGCTTATCCCGAAAATGTATTCGTCTAAAGGGTCCCGGGGGCTTCCGTGCAAAAACATAAAATTTGAACCGCCTTTTCTGTAATCCAGTGTAGAAAGAAAATTTAAACTTTCGGAATCCAGTTTATCGCGTGTCCAGTTAACTGCGGTCAGGGCATCGGAATTAAATTTTGACGTATCTTCAAGCCCTACGACCGCCCAGTCGTGATTACCAATGACGCTGTGTATATTTTTGAGGGCCCTTATTGTATCTACGCACCGCTGGGGTTCAGGACCGTATCCGACTATATCGCCGCAATTTATTATTTTATCTATATTCTCTTTTTGAATATACTTCAAAACCGATCTTAAAGCAACATAATTGCCGTGTATATCAGAAATAACCGCATCTCTCATATCTCTAACAACTCCTTTTTTTTAATATATCTCTTAAAAACCGCCAGGGCAAAGACCGGCAATTTCAATATCCGGTTCAGCCTCCAGGGTTCAAGCCTGAGGCGCCACATCCATTCGGTCCCGGTCAGCCTGAAAATCTGCGGCGCCCTCCTTAAATTCCCGCTGAAAACATCAAAACTCCCCCCTACTCCGATAACTATACCGGCGCCGGTTTTCTCTTTATTTTTGGCAATCCACCGTTCCTGGCGTTTCATATCAAGTCCCACAAAAAGAATATCCGGTTTTTTTTCTCTTATCTCTTTTAAAATTAATTCCTCATTTACATCTTTAAAAAAACCGTGACGGAAGCCTGCTATATTTGCTTCAGGATACCTGCTTTTTAAAACCTCCGCTGCTTTTCCGGCAACTCCCGGACGGCCGCCTAAAAAATAACAGCTGCGGCCGGATTTTATTAAATCTTCAGACATCTCTATCCCGGGATAGCGGTATATTTTTTGCCCGTCAAGTAACCGGACAGCATAACAGACCCCCACGCTGTCAGGAGTTATAAGTTTTGCGCTTAAAATTGCTCTTAAAGTCTTACTGTCTTTCCATGCGTATTTAAGCATAAGCGAATTCAGTGTAACAACTCCGGCTGTGCCTTTCCCTTCTATTAAACTAAAACATCTTTCAATTATTTTCTCTTTTGAAAGACCTGTGACCTTCATAGTATTAACCGGCCCGGGCGCTTTCTTGGGCCTCTCTGAGTTTTACGGATATAATTTTAGATACCCCGAACTCCTCCATAGTTACGCCGTAAAACGTATCGCACATCTCCATCGTTAATTTATTGTGCGTTATTATAATAAACTGGGTCTTGTCCGTATAGTCCTTAAGCATCCTTAAGAATCTATGCAGATTATTATCGTCAAGAGGGGAATCAACTTCATCGAGAATACAAAATGGTGTCGGACGGACTTCGTATATAGCAAACATCAACGCTATTGCGGATAAAGTTTTTTCGCCGCCGGAAGTCAATTTAATAGATTTAATATTTTTTCCCGGAGGACGGGCGTTTATCCGTATTCCGCTTTCTAATACATTATCCGGTTCTAAAAGTTCTATCTTTGCGCTGCCTCCTTCAAACAATTTTGTAAATATCTCGCCGAAATTCTTATCTACCCGGTTAAAGGTATCTAAAAATCTTTCTTTCGTCTGTTTGTTAATTTTATTTATTATTGACCTTATATCCCTGTCGGATTTCTCAAGATCGTCTACATGGTCTTTAATAAATTCAAATCTTTCATTTTCCTTTTCAAATTCTTCGGGCGCCTCCATATTTACATTTCCAATTATTTCAATTTGATTTTTCATCTCAATTATATCAGAATCAGTAATTTCCTCACGGCTGTAATCCTTTAGCGCTTCTTTGATTTCTGTTCCCATATCTTCCCTTAACCTGACCCTTATATTTTTCATACGTTCTTTAAGGCGCTCTTCGTCCTGCTTCTGTTTGCTCAGGCTTCTTTTGAGTTTCTCAAGTTCAAACTCTAAATCTTTATGACTGTTTTTAAGCTTCTTTAGTTCCAGTACAATCCGCCCCTTCCGGTCTTCAATTTCACCTATAGCTCCCATGGCTTTTTTCCGGACTTCTTTTATTTCATTTATATTGACTCTGTCTTCTTTATATTGTTTATCCCTGCGGACTTTCTTTTCTTCGGCGTCTTTTATTGAATCAGCGATATTCTCTATATCTTTTTCCAACTGCCGGCGACGGGTTTCAAGCTCGGCAACGCTGTTTCTGCTCTTTGCTATCTGTTCGTTAAGGGCGTCTCTGCGGACCTTAAGTTCTGCTGTTAGGGCCGTAACTTTATTCATTTCTTTTTGGTTTCCGGAAAGCTTAGATTTTGTTGCAGAAAGCACCTCTGCTGTTGTTTTTATCTCTTGGACTGTTCGGGTTAACTGTTTGTCTATATCGGCTATGCTCGCCGTCTGTTTAATTTCATTTTTAACCCTGTCAAGTTCCTGCCGGAGGTATTTAAAACTGCCGGTCAAGCGGTCTACTTTTTGCCTCGTCGGTATTATCCGGCTGTTAAATTCTTTCCGTTTAAGAGATACTTCATCGGACTTCTTAATTTTATTATTAAGCTTGGCTTTACTTGTTTTTATTTTATCTTCAACCGCGGAAAGTTCCTTACTTAGATTTTCAATATCCTGCTCAAGCCCGAGCAACCGGCCGGCTCGCGGAGGAAGAGCTCCTCCTCCCGCTATGACGCAACTGCTTTTTTGCGCTATGCCGTCTTTAATTACTGTATCTTTTATTATATAACCTATTGCCGAAGCTACATCAGCGGGAAGATCTTCGGCTAAATTTTCAGGGCCGGAAACCGCATCGGGAATATCTTCCGTAATTATAAAAGTCAACGGGGGCAGGCCCTCTTTTTTTAAGAATGCTATCGCCTTTAAGGCGTCTTTTCTTCCTGAGGCAAGCATCCACCCCAGTTTATCGGCGGAAACAGAAAATATCTTCTGAAGTTCCGCGGAGGATATATGTTTTTCCAACACGGTAGATACCGGGCCTTTAATACCCTCTATATTTCTAACAGAGAGCTTCTCTATACTTAAAAGCTGAGGCAGGTATTTCTTGCCCGAATTAAATTCAGTCTTTGTCTTATGGTACCGCTCCAAAAGTTCTTCCCTTTTCTTATTAAATTCTTTGAGGTTTTCTCTTTCCTCTGATATTTCGTCTTTTATATCCTCAAATAATTTTGAATTTTTATCCAGCTCTTTTTGAAGATTTTCCATGATTATATTTTCGCTTTGAATATCTTCTTTTAAACCCTCATAAGAACCGGCTAACTCTTCTTTTTTCTCCGTAAGCTCGGAAAACCTTTTCTCCGAAACAAGGCTTTTATTTCTCAGTTCTGCTTCTTTGTTTTTTAATTCAAAATGTTTCGATTCTGTTTTAGATATATCACTGCTTAATTTATCTATGAGGGAACCAATTTCGTCCTGCAGAGCTTTTTGCTTAGCATACTTGTTTTGAGTTTCTTTAAATTTTTCATCGGGAGCCGAATCTTCTCGGGCTGCGGCTTCTTTAAGGTCTTTGTTAACCTGCTTTAACCGCTCGCGGCTGTAATTAAGGTTTTCTTTTAAACGCTCTGTCTCACGGCCGGCGCGGGTCTGACTGTCCTTGTAATCTTCTATGCGGCTGTTAATTATTTTTATATCGCTTTCCACGCTGTAAACCCCCCGGTTTTTTTCAAGAATATTACCGTCAAGATTTTCTTTTTTTTCTTCCAGGTCAGAAATCCGCGCTGCCGCCTTATCTTTTTCGGCTGTCAGGCGGGCAATCTTCTCCTTGAGGCCGCCGTCTTGTTTACGGCCGAAGAGTTCCTCTTCATTTTTCTTATACTCACGGCAGAGTTTGCTTACTTCAATGTATTTTAATCTGCTTTTAAGCTTGCGGTACCTTTTAGCTTTGGCGGTCTGCCTCTTCAGCCGGCGAATATTTTTTTGAACTTCGGCCATTATATTCTTAACTTCTTTAAGATCGTCTCTTATTCTTAAAAGACGCCTTTCGGACTCTTCCTTTTTCTCTTTATATTTTCTTATTCCGGCTGCTTCTTCTATAAGGCTTCTCCTCTCTTCAGGAGAGCTTTTTATTATAAAATCCAGCTGATTCTGCTCCATAACGGAATATGATTTTGTTCCTATTCCGGTATCTAAAAAGAGTTCTTTGATATCCTTTAACCTGCAGGGGGTCTTATTGATAAAGTATTCGCTCTCTCCGGAGCGATAAAGTTTTCTGGTAATACTTACGCTGTCGTAACTTATGGGCAAGGTATCTTTTGAATTATCCAGCGTTAACTCAACATTGGCATACCCCAGGGCCTTGCGGGTATCGGACCCGTTAAATATCATATCGGTCATTGCTTCCCCCCGCAGCCGCGAAGGGCTCTGTTCTCCGAGAACCCAGTTAAAAGCATCAAGTATATTTGATTTCCCGCAGCCGTTAGGACCTACTATAGAAGTAATTCCCTGATTAAAATCAAAAGCCGTCTCATCTGCAAATGACTTAAAACCAAATACTTTTATTCTTTTAAGATACATTGTAACGATCTTTTGCGGAAAATATGCATCCGCAATATTCCTGTCTGTATAATTCCATATCTTTTGACATATTAATTCCTTCTTTCCAGCCCTTTCTGAAATCCTTATAGTAAAATTTAATCCCTGTCTCGTCGGCAATTTCCTGCCCTAAATCCTTTATTATATCATGTTTCTGAAATTTAGAATACAGAAGCGTCGTTGTAAAAATTCCTATGTTATTCTTAAGAGCTGTCTCGGCTGTTTTTTTAAGTCTTACTTTATAACAACCCATGCAACGCTCCGGCATATTATATGAATCCAGCCCGGCACACCAGTCTTTTATATTATAAATATCTGCGATATAATCAATATCTTTATCCCTGTTAAGGTAATACCCGAGAGCCATTTTTCTCTTTTCGTATTCCCTGGGACCGTGAATGTTAGGGTTATACCAGTAGGCCGTTATTTTAAAACCCTCTTTTTTTAAAATATCCGCCGGATAGACAAGACAGGGAGAGCAACAGGTATGGATTAAAATATCGGTCGGTGACGAAGACATAATTAATTTAATTTAAATA
>JAQICQ010000002.1 GCA_027858455.1 Elusimicrobiota bacterium
TCTTTATACAGCGCTATGGAATACGCGCTTTTTCCGGGAGGAAATTCAGGGGGCAATTTTTCAGGGGGAAAAAGGGTCCGGCCCATAATAGTCAACTGGTTTTCTCAAACTTCTAATCCGGAAAAAGATATTTTATAAAAAACTATAACAGCCGTAGAGTTTATTCATACGTATTCGCTTATACACGATGACCTGCCGGCTATGGACGACGATGATACCCGCAGAGGACAACCTTCCGTTCATATAAAATTTTCTCAGGGTGAAGCAATTCTTGCAGGAGACGCGCTGCTTACGGAGGCCTTCTTTCTGCTTGCCCAAACAGGGTTAAGCCGACTTGCGCTTATTCTTGCCGAATCCGCCGGGTCTTCCGGGATGGTCGGCGGTCAGGCCGCCGATATTGACCTTAATACCGTAAAGTCCGGGAATGATTACGGAAAGAGTTCCGAGAGAAGTTCCGGGAAAAGTTCCGAGAAAAATTCCGGAAAAGATATAGATTATATAAATAATTTAAAGACCGCAAAACTTTTTGAAGCCGCCGCATCGATGGGGGCAGTTATTGCCGGAGGCAGTGAGAATGATATTGAAAAAGCCGCCGTCTTCGGTGTAAATCTCGGGCGGGCTTTTCAGTTGCGCGACGATCTGCTGGATGACGAATCGGAAGATATAGCTCAAACCCGTAAGAAAGCTTTAGGATTTGTAGATAGAGCTAAAAAAACTATAATGGACATTAACGGTAGCCGTAATTTAGTTAGAATCGCGGATTATGTTATAAACAGAAATAAATAAAAAAATGGGTATATACACAAAAAAAAGGATAGATCAAGAAAGCGCTGTCAGCGTTTTTAATGGCATTATATGGTGAAATTAAAAGAGATACAAAGTCCCGAAGATATTAAAGATCTCTCGGTAAAAGAGTTGGAAAACCTCGCTTCCGATATAAGAGAAAAAATTATCAGCTCGACTTCCGTCTGCGGAGGGCATATAGCCCCCAGCCTTGGAGTAGTAGAGCTTACTATAGCCCTTCATTATGTGTTGGATTCTCCGCGGGATAAGATTATCTGGGATGTCGGGCACCAGGCGTATGCACATAAATTATTAACCGGCAGGCAGAATAAATTCAATAAATTAAGGGCCCGCGGAGGCATAAGCGGATTCCCCAAAAGGTCGGAAAGCAAATATGACGCTTTCGGGGTGGGCCATTCTTCTACTTCTATATCGGCTGCGCTTGGATTTGCTGCAGCCCGGGATTTAAACGGTGATGATTATGAAGTTGTTGCGGTAATAGGCGACGGCGCCCTGACCGGAGGCCTGGCATACGAAGGGCTGAACAATGCCGGTCATCTCAAAAAAAACATGACCGTTATTTTAAACGACAATAAGATGTTTATATCAAAAAAGGTGGGGGCGATGGGGGAGTATCTTACCCGTATTCTTACTTCAAAATCCTTAAGCAAATTTGAATCAAAAGTAAATAAAATACTTAAACGCCATCCCGGCTGGGGCGAAGAGGTAATAAAGCTCGGTAAAAGGTCAAAAGCCATACTTACCCCGGGTATGCTTTTTGAAGAACTGGGGTTTAGTTATTTTGGACCTGTTGACGGTCATAATACAGAAGGTCTGATATATAAGCTGGAGAAGCTCAAAGAGATAGAAGGGCCTAAACTCCTGCATGTTATTACCAAAAAAGGAAAAGGGTATAAACCGGCTGAAGATAACCCCGAGATTTTTCACGGGACAGGTTCATTTGACCCGGCTACCGGAAAATCACCGAAATCTTCATCTGAAAAATACCAGGATATCTTTGGAGACGCTTTAATTGAACTGGCTGCCGGTAATAAGAATATATGCGCAATTACAGCTGCTATGGAAGCCGGAACGGGTTTAAAAAAATTCGCGGAACAATTCCCGGAGAGATTTTTTGATGTAGGTATAGCCGAACAGCATGCCCTGACTTTTGCAGCCGCTCTTTCCTGCGAAGGGATTGTGCCGGTATGCGCAATATATTCCACTTTTATTCAGAGAGCTTATGACCAGATAATACATGATATAGCTTTGCAGAACCTGCCGGTGGTAATGGCATTAGACCGGGCGGGGATTGTAGGGGAAGACGGGCCCACGCATCACGGTAATTTTGATATATCTTTTCTCACCTGTATCCCGAACCTTACCGTTATGGCCCCGTCGGATAAAAAAGAGATGAGGGATATGCTTTATTCGGCTACATTATATAAAAAGCCGGTTACCATAAGGTATCCCCGGGGCGCAGCGGATATTACAGATGATTCCGATAAATTTAAGAAGCTTGAGCGGGGCAAAGGCAAGGAGTTAGTTAAAGGAAAAGATATTACTATAATGGCATTAGGAAGTATGGTCGGCCCGGCGCTTTCTGCCGCTGAACTTTTAAAGAAAGACGGTATAGATGCGGGAGTAGTTAACCTTATGTTCGCAAAACCTCTGGATACGGAACTTATATTAAAGACGGGATTAAAAACAAAAAAAGTTTTAACTGTAGAAGAAAATATGATTACCGGAGGTATAGGCCAGCAGATAAGTTACCTTTTATCCGGGCAGGTATCCGGGCAGGTATCCGGACAGGTATCCGGAAAAAAATCAGGACAAAGGTCGGGAGAAATATCAGGGCGGGCGGATGTGACTGTAATGGGGTTCCCTGATGAGTTTATTACTTACGGAGATGCTCAGGGTTTAAGGAAAGAGTACGGACTGGATGTTGACGGCATATCAAAAATCGCGCGCCTGGCGGTGAAAAAAAATAATCCGGACAGTTGACAGCTCAAAAAAACAAGGGATATGTTTCAAGGGCGGCATTAAAATTAAAAGGGGTTATTGAGCATATAGCTCTGGATTTTAATGGGAAATGTGTTATGGACGCGGGCTCATCTCACGGAGGTTTTGTCCAGGTGGAACTTTTGTCCGGCGCTTCAAAGGTATATGCTGTGGATGTAGGCAAAGGGATTCTTGACTGGAAGCTTAGAAACCTTAAAGAAGTTGAGGTGATGGAAGGGGTTAATGTGAAAGGCCTCCGGCCGGAAATGTTTAACCCGCTGCCCGATATTGCGGTTGTGGATCTCTCTTTTATATCACTTAAACAGGTATTGCCGGTAATATTTAATATAGCAAAAGAAAGTGTGCTTGCCCTGGTAAAACCCCAGTTTGAGGCCACTTACCGGGAAAGTTCAAAAAAAAGTGGGGTTATAGACGACCGAAAGATAGAGAAAAGGGTTATCAACGAAGTAAAAACCGCTGTCAAAAATAGCCGTTGGAAATTTATAGCTTCATATATTTCGCTCTTAAAGGGCAAGAAAGGAAACAGAGAATATTTCATATACTATGAGAAAATTAGACCATAATAAAATAGAGAAAAAATGGCAGAAAATATGGGAAGACGCAGATGCTTTTAAAGTGTCAAATAAAGTTTATTTGGACAGGCCGGACAAAAAGAAATTTTATCTTCTGGAAATGTTTCCCTATCCTTCGGGAAAACTCCACATGGGGCATGTCAGGAATTATGCTATCGGCGATACGGTTGCAAGATTTATGCGCCGGAAAGGCTTCGACATACTTTACCCCATGGGTTATGACGCTATGGGTCTGCCTGCCGAAAACGCGGCCATAAAAGGAAATACAGCCCCCGCCAAATGGACTGAAAAATGTATAAACGATATGGTGGACCAGCAAAAGCGGCTCGGATTAAGTTATGATTGGGACCGGCTGGTAAATACTTCCTCGCCCGATTATTACAGGTGGAACCAGTGGATATTTTTAAAACTTTTGGAGAAAGGGCTCGCATACCGCAAAAAAGCCGCCATAAACTGGTGTCCGGAATGTAACACAACCCTGGCTAACGAGCAGGTTGAATCCGGCAAATGCTGGCGCTGCGAAAGCAAGGTGGAAGTTAAGATAAAAAAACAGTGGTACTTTAAAATAACTGACTACGCCGACGATTTACTTGACGGGCTTGAAGAGATTAAAGGCTGGCCGGACGCAGTTAAAATACAGCAAAAAAACTGGATAGGAAAGTCTTCGGGCGCAATTATTGATTTTAAACTTAAAGATTCTAAAAGAATTATTCCTGTCTTTACTACCCGCCCGGATACTCTCTACGGTTCAACTTTTCTTTTGATGGCGCCCACACACCCGGACATAATGGAAATTGTCGGGGATGTTGCGGAGGAAAAGAAAGAAAAAATAAAAAATTTTATAAATAAAACGGTCTCCGCTTCTATAGAAAAAAAAGATATTAAAGATAAAAATGGTATATATCTCGGTGTTGACGCCGTAAATCCTTTAAACGGCAAAACAGTTCCTGTCTATACAGCAAATTTTGTTTTTATGGAATACGGGACGGGAGCTATTATGTCTGTGCCTGCTCACGATCAAAGGGATTACGAATTTGCCCGGAAATACGACTTGGATATTATTGAAGTTATCCGTCCCGATGAAGGCGGCTATGACGGCTCTGCCGCGTATGAAGGCCCGGGGGAATTGGTTAACTCCGGAGAGTTTAACGGACTTAAGGCGGATGAGGCAATTAAAAAAATTACAAGCTATTTAAAGTCGCAGGGGACGGGAAGGAAATCAACCCAGTATAAACTCAGGGACTGGCTCATATCCAGGCAGAGATTCTGGGGAACGCCGATTCCGGTTATCTATTGCAGCAGTTGCGGCATAGTCCCAGTACGCGAAGACGAACTTCCTGTACGGCTTCCTGACGATATAGAGTTTAGCGGCGTAGGCAACCCCTTAAAAACCAGTAAAAAATTTAAAGAGGCGACCTGTCCTAAATGCGGCAAAACAGGTAAGAGAGAAACAGATACCATGGATACATTCGTTGATTCATCCTGGTATTTTCTAAGATATGTAAATCCTAAAGAATCCACTAAACCGTTTGTAAGCGAAGATGTCAACCGGTGGTTGCCGGTAGACCAGTATATAGGAGGGATAGAACATGCCGTGCTTCATCTGCTTTATTCACGGTTTTTTACCCGGGTTTTAAATGATATGGGGTTTGTTGATTTTAAAGAGCCTTTCAAAAACCTGCTCTGCCAGGGTATGGTCTTAAAAGACGGGGCCAAGATGAGCAAATCAAAAGGTAATGTAGTCTCTCCCGGAGATATAATTGAGAAATACGGCGCTGATACAGCGAGGCTATTTACACTTTTTGCTTCGCCGCCAGTAAAAGACCTTGAATGGTCGGATTCCGGAGTAAAAGGATGTTACCGCTTTATAAATAAACTCTGGAAACTTGCTGCCGAAGAGTGCGTTCATGAGAAATTAACCGAAAAAGACGATAAAGAGTTTGAAATGCTCTTAAACCTGACTATTAAAGGGGTGACTGAAGATATTAAAGAGGGATTTCGTCTTAACACCGCTATAGCTAAAATAATGGAGCTGGTAAACAGCATAAAAAAATTGCCTGCTGGCACAAAGATTAAAAGAAAAGGGGTGGAAATCGCCGTCAGTTTGCTGGGGCCGTTTGCGCCGCATACCTCAAATGAGATGTGGGAGATGCTTTCGAAAAAGAGCCGGCTGGATAAAGCGGACTGGCCCGAGTATGATAAAGCTGTAATTAAAGAAACAAAAAAAACTATAGAACTTCCTGTAACCATAAACGGTAAATTGCGGGCGAAAATAACCGTCAGCGAGTTTGACAGTAAAGAGAAAGTGCTGGATATGGCCCGCAGCGATGAACGGATTAAGAGTTTTATGGAAGGCTCTGAAATTATCAAAAAAATATACGTCCCCGGAAAAATCATTAATTTTGTTATAAAATAATTCTGGCAAATAAAAAGTCAGCAAGGAGATTATTATGAACGGAGAAAAATTTAAGAAGATCAACTTTCGTATTAAATTTTACATATTTGCGCTGGCGGCGGTTTTTACCGCCGGCAGCGGTGTTTA
>JAQICQ010000060.1 GCA_027858455.1 Elusimicrobiota bacterium
GTCTGACAGCTTGCTTGCCTGCTTTTCTTCTCTATAACTTAAGATAGTCCAATTTTTCAAACTTGATATTTTCAAACTTTTCAAATCTTCTTGACAATACGATATAATTTATGTATAAAATAATTGGAAATATTTGATTTGCATAAGTTATAGAGGAGGAACGATGTTTAAGAAAAATGAGAAATTTGTAAAGATAGGAAAGATAGCCGACGAGTCCGGTTTACCGGTATCTACCATTAGGTATTATCTTAATTTTGGACTCTTATCGGAGGCCTACAGAACTCCGGGTGATGTGCGTATATTTAACAAGGCCAAAACACTCGGCAGAATTGACGACATTACGGATGCCGCAACAAGCAGAACTTTAAAAGAGGTTGCCGCCGCCGTTTGAGAAAATTAAGAAAAAATAAAAGTGCATAGCAAAGGTAAAATTTGAACTTTAAAGATAAAAATAAAAACAAAGAAAATTTAAAGATTGGCGAAATTGCCGGGGATACGGGACTTCCTGTATCTACTATCCGTTATTATGTCCGGTTGGGGCTTCTTAAAGAGATTTACAGAACACCGGGCGGGGTAAGAGTATTTAATAGAAAAGGAACCGTTAAAAAATTAAAAGATATAAAAGAAAAATCTGAATCCCAGTCTCTAAAAAAGATTAAGAAACTTTTGGAAAGTAAAAGTGAATAATTTACAAGAAAAAACTAAATATAATTACAGCCATTCTGCCGAAGAGTTTAATTTAGCGGTTAAACATTTAGGAATAGCGATTTCCCATCTATTTATAGCTGCCAAGCATTTATTGTTTGGGATAGTACTGGGATTTATTTTAATTGTGTTGTCTCCTTCTCGTGGTTTAGCTACGAATGGGATAATGACTTATCATGATTCTACTGCTACTGGTGATGTTAAATATAGAACTTTTGACGGCTCCGCATTTGCCGCTGAATCAAGTTCTACCAGCGTGGCAAATGACGGCTGGCATAGTGTGAAGGCGTGTCCGACGAGAGATGAAAAAATATTGGTGGTTCAGAATGCCGCCGGCGGCATAAGCGCAATGGTTTGGAATGGCAGTGTATGGACAAACAAAATTCTTCTCAGTAGTTATGCGAGTTATGATGGTTATAAAAGATTTGGTGTTGCTTATGAACAAACTTCAGGCGATGCGATAGTTGTTTATTCAACAGGAACTTTAACTTCGGCATATAGAATCTGGAATGGAACATCTTGGGCGGCGCAACAAACAGGACCAACTGTAAGCGGAGGTTCAAATATTTATTGGGTAGAAATGGCTTCTCAGCCGGGGTCTGATGAGATAATGCTTGGAATTCAAGCAACTGCAAATGTTGACGGTTGGATATGGGATGGTTCTGCATTCGGGAATGCGCAGGCGATGGAAACTGCGACACAGGGTACCGCTGCACAAAGTTTTGATGTTGTTTATATGAATGGTACAGGGAACAGAGGGATGTTTGTCTGGGGCGATGGAGGAGTTGACACACCTCAATATAGAATCTGGTATTCTACGCCGGCTACGCCGTATTGGAGCAGTGAATTGCTTGCTGTTGATCAAGGGGCCACAGATATACTCTGGGTTAAGTTAGCGGCGGATCCCAATTCGGATTCTATTCTTCTTGGCACATCAGATGATGCTGCTGCTCCGGATGCTGATGTTCAGGTTTGGGATGGTTCGGCATGGGGAAATTATTTGAATTTGACAGGTGATATTAATGTGGCAGATGGCAACAGACAATTTGATGTGGCATACGAAGCGACTTCCGGAGATGGTCTGGTTGTGTGGAGTAATCTGGCAACAAAAATATCGCGGTACAGAACTTGGTCATCAGGCGCTTGGGGCGCCGAGGATGGAACTGTGGCTGTTGCTGTTTCATCATATACTTACTGGCAGCGGTTGGTATCAGATCCTAATTCAAATCAAATTGTGCTTTTAACTTCGGATATTGATAATGACCTTTATACGCAGGTCTGGGACGGCTCGGCGTGGGGAAGTGTTACTGAAGAAGCGGTAAGTCTTGATGCTGCAACGGACAGAGAATGTTTTTCTTTTGCTTATGATGAATATGTGGCCGGGGCAAGCGATACTACTGCGCCGTGCGCGGTGAGCAATCTGACGGCGCTGGCGAAAGGCAGTGACCTCGGCGGAAGGGTAACGCTTAAATGGTCGGCGCCGGGGGACGACGGGACAATGGTTGATAACAGCGCGGGCGCTTACGAGATAAAATATGCCACTAAATATATAGGTGCGGCCGATTACGCGGCGTCGTGGACAAACACATATACGCAGAGCTGGACGCCGACGGCAACATGGGGAAGCGAGGAACTGAAGATTTTAAACGGAAGCAATTTTAAAGAAGGCACGACATACTTTTTTACGATAAAAACAAAAGACAGCGATAATAACTGGTCTGTGTGGCCGGGGACGACGACGAGTATAAATTCTTTGAGCTGGTCGCTACCGACGTCAAGCGCGCCGGCTTCTATCACGACGCTTTCGGCGTTGACGGGCGATTCCGGCGGAGAGATAGATCTGACATGGCCCGCCCCCGGCGACGACGGGACGACCGGAGCTATAACGGACGGGAAGTTCGCTATAAGATACGCGACATATACTAATGTTGACTGGACGAGTGCATCATCGGAATGGACGGACTTTGACGACCAATACGAGCTTGTCATAGACACGGATACGAATAATTACAACGAAGTTCACAGCAGAACGATGACATCTCTGCACGAGGGTGTGACATATTATCTCAGATTAAAGACGGCGGACGAGAAGCCGAACTGGTCGGCACTGTCAAATAATGCGACAGCATACGCCTATACGACGCCGCCTGCGACTCCACCGGAAATGATTGTAATATATTCTTCAAGCACAAATAATTCACCGCTTTTTAGAACGATAGCCGACGGTACAACCTATTGGGGAAGTGAAGGTTCTCTGGCGACAGCCGCGGCGGAGATAGAACATATCGTGGTTAAAGAAGATCCCACCGGTGATTTTGCTATAACGGCGGCATTGAATAATTCTGGAGAAATTTACATGTCAACTTACACTTCTCTGTCAGGATGGGCTGGTTCTTTCAGTAGTATTGCCGATCAAATAGGCGTGACAAATGATGCTTTTCGCGGTTTTGATATAGCTTTTGAGGACCAGACAGGAGACGGCTATGTTTTTTATCAGGACAATGTGGCTGATACCATATATTACAGACGATGGAACGGCTCTTCTTTTGATGCGGAAAGTTCAACTACAAATCTTGCTACGGGCGGGATACCCTTATGGATAAAAGCTGTTCGGCGGCCGGGATATGACACGCTAGCGTTGATTTATCTAACGGATACGGGAGAAGTGGGGGCTCTAATATATGACGGTAGTGCATGGACGGCTCAGAAGCAATTGGGAACAGGCGTGCCCGACACTGGCGTTGAATGTATTGATGTTGTTAATATGGGGCAGAGCCGGGATTTTATGTTCGCATGGGCTACGGGTACGGTAGTTAATGTTATGAGATGGGACGGTTCGTTCGGAAGTATCGTTACGCTTCCGGGAAGCGCGGATATACAGGGGGTTGTAGAGTTCATAGCTATGGATTCTAATTCAGAGGATAAAATAATGCTGGTCGCGTTAGATGACGGGGATGCGGTCAATACAATAAGATATGACGGTTCAAGTTGGGATGCTGCTTTTGAAAATCACGATGTGACCGGCAATACGTATGATAATAAATTTATAGATGTGTCGTGGGAAGCGTCGGGGAGCGATTGTGTTTTTGTGTGGGGAGATACAGCTGATACGAATGCCAAATTATGGGACGGCAGCGCATGGAGCGCGGATAATTTTACGATATGGGCTGATGCAAACGCCTGTCAGCTTGAAAGAATGCCGAATGAAGACATATGGCTTTTAGCTTACGATAATGGTGTTGATGATTTACAGGTTCGTTGCTGGAAACCGGACTCGAATACTTGGGTATCCTCAAGTACTATTGAAACAACCCCTTTAAGTTTAACGAGCGATTTCCGGCCGGTTTATATTACGCCTGCGGCGACTTCAGGGGAACCGTTGGATGAAACGCCGCCGGCGGCAATCAGCAATCTGACCGCTTTGTCCGAAGGAACGGGACTGGGCGGTCAGATAAAACTGAAATGGACTGCTCCGGGCGACGACGGGGCGAGCGGAACAGCCGACAGTTATGTGGTGAAATACGGGACAAACAGGATTGACAGCGCGGACTGGGATGCGGTGTGGGTTAGCACATATACACAGAGCTGGACGCCCGCCGCGGCAGGTTCTGATGAAGGCCCGAAACAGCTTACGGGTTTCAGCGAGGGCACGACTTACTGGTTTGCGATGAAGGCCTATGACGGCGTGAATTACGGTGTGTGGAATTCATCAAAAGACGTTTCAACAGTAAACAATAATAACTGGAATGTTCCTACGGAC
>JAQICQ010000070.1 GCA_027858455.1 Elusimicrobiota bacterium
ATATATAATTAATTCTTACAGAATAAAACATTATGAAAGAGATACCAAAAAGATATAATCCAAAAGAATACGAGGATAAGTGGGCTGATTTATGGATAGAGGACGGGCGTTTTGCGTCAGAACCTTCTGAAAAAGAGCCATACACAATAGTTATACCCCCGCCTAATGTTACAGGTGTGCTTCATATGGGCCACGCCTTAAATAATGTTATACAGGACATACTTATACGGGTCCATAAGATTAAAGGGAGAAATCCCATGTGGATGCCGGGGACCGATCACGGCGGCATAGCTACCCAGAATGTCGTAGAAAGAAAACTTCTTAAAGAAAATAAAACAAGGCACGACTTGGGCAGAAAAGCTTTTCTGGATAAAGTATGGCGGTGGAAAGACGAAGCCGGGGGGACGATAATAAAACAGCTTAAACGGCTGGGGTGCGGATGTGACTGGCAGAGGCTGAGTTTTACCATGGATGCTGCTCGCAGTAAATCGGTTAAAGAAGCTTTTATAAGGCTTTATAAGAAGGGTCTGATATACAAGGGGGAGTATATGACCAACAGGTGTCCGCGATGCGGCACAGCTCTTTCCGATATTGAAGTTGAGCACCGTGAAAAAAGCGGCAAGCTTTGGTATATTAAATATCCCTATAAAAGATATCCTTCAAAATTCGCAGTTGTTGCTACAACGAGGCCGGAAACGATGCTCGGAGATACAGCGGTAGCGGTAAATCCCGACGATGAAAGATACAAAGATACCATAGGGCAAAAACTTATATTGCCGCTTGTGGGACGGGAAATTAAGATAATCGCTGATGATTTTGTTGACCCTGAATTTGGAACGGGGATGGTTAAAGTAACTCCGGCTCACGATCCCAATGATTTTGAGATGGGCAGTCGTCACGATCTTGAATTTATTAAGATTATAGATGAAGATGGCAATATGACCGATGAGGCCGGAAAAGATTTTAAAGGGCTGGATAGAAATGAATGCCGCAAAGAAGTAGTTAAAAAACTCAAGAAAGAGGGTTACTTAAAGAAAACTAAAGATTACAGCCATTCGGTAGGCGAATGCTACCGTTGTTCAACAGAAATTGAACCGCTTATGTCAAAGCAGTGGTTTGTAAAGATGAAACCTCTGGCCGAACGGGCTCTGGAATCGGCAAAAAAGGGGGAAATCAAGTTTACTCCCCGGCACTGGGAAAAGCCGTATATTAACTGGCTTCAAAACCTGCGCGACTGGTGTATATCAAGACAGATATGGTGGGGGCACAGGATCCCTGTATATTATTGTAAGAATCAGGAAGAAAAAGGATGTGAACCCGTAGTAGCAAAAGAGATGCCCAAAAGTTGCCCGGATTGCGGAAATACGGAAATGGTTCAGGAAGAAGATGTTCTTGATACCTGGTTTTCATCTGCGCTCTGGCCTTTCTCAACTTTAGGCTGGCCCGATGAAACTAAAGAATTAAAATATTATTATCCGACTCAGGTTCTGGTAACCGGTCACGAGATACTTTATCTGTGGGTTGCGAGAATGGTTATGATGGGGCTGGAGATGATGGATGCTGTTCCTTTTGAAAATGTCAATATACACGGTATAATAAGAGACAGCAAGGGCAATAAGATGAGCAAATCCAAGGGTAACGTTATTAACCCTATGGATATAATAAAGCAGTACGGCACGGATGCTTTGAGATTTTCTATAGCAAAAGCCGCTGTTCCCGGGCGTGACTTACAGATTGACGATGACGATTTTAAAAGCGCTCGTAATTTCTGCAATAAAATTTGGAATGCCACTAGGCTTATATTAAGCAATATAGATATAGATAAACTTCAGATTCCTCCGGCAGACGAGATGGAGCTTGCCGACAAATGGATATTGAGCGAGTTAAACAGGTTTGCAGGTTTGATAGAAGAGAGTTATCTTGATTACAACAACGCAAACACCGCAAGACTGATATATGATTTTACATGGAAGTATTTCTGCGACTGGTATCTGGAAATTGCGAAATTAAGGCTTTATTCTGACAGTCCCCGTGAAAAAGAAGTTGCCCAAAATATTCTTTTAGAAGTTCTTCTGAGGCTTTTAAGTTTAATGCATCCGATAATGCCGTTTATATCTTCGCAGCTATGGGAGTATGTAGCCGGGGAGATTGATATCCGGCAAAAAGGCCCTATGGAATTAAACGGCTTTAAAAATATAGATTACGGTATAGATAAAGCGGATGTCAAAAAGATGAATAAACTTATGGATATTGTATCAGGAGTAAGAAATATCCGCGGCGAGATAAGCATAGACCCGTCTGTAAAGCTGCGGGCTAATATAAACGCTTCGGGTAAAGACCTTGAGCTAATAAATAGCCATAAAGATTATTTAAAACTTCTTGCCGGATTAGAAAGCGTTCAAGCCGGGCAGGATATAGTCCGCGCGGCGGGCGACGCCGTTTCTGTTGCCGGTCGGGCAACGATTTATATTTCTCTCCCGAAAAAATTGAAAAATGAAGAGATTAAGAGGTTAAAGAAAAACATAGAAGAGATAGAAGGGTATATCAAGAAGAACAACAAGAAACTGGAGAACAAGGGGTTCGTTAATAATGCCCCGGAAGATATAGTAAACGGAGTAAAGAAAAGAACTTCGCAGATGAATGAAAAACTTAACAGGTTAAAGAAAAACTTAAAAGAGATGAATAAGTAACCAACCACGAGGCAAGCCTCGTGGCTTTTAAACCACATGGTTACCAGCAGACTAATGGAGATTAAAATGTTAGTAAACGTTAAATCAGATATAGAAACCATAGAATGCCACCTCAGTTCTATGCAACTTTCGCGGCTCTGTAAACAGTCCTGTGATGGTAGGGACAGTCAACCGTATTGCGAAGCTGATTTAACCCTGCGAGAGGAAGTCGGATTCCAAAGTAACTTCGATACTTTGGATACGCATTACTCCGTTTTCGGTCGGAGGTATACTTTATGTTAGTATACATTGTAAACCGAGACTTTGAACCTTTAATGCCGTGTTCTCCTGCGAAAGCACGGAAACTATTGGAAAATGATAAAGCGAAAGTGATTAAGAGAACTCCATTTACTATTAAATTACTTTATGGGAGCAGTGGTTATAAACAGGAGGTAACCGCCGGAATGGATACCGGAAGCAAAAAGATTGGCTGTGCTGCTATTGCTAACGGTAGGGTGATTTATCAATCTGAAGTTCAGCTCAGAAACAATGTTTCAAGAAAGATGAAACAAAGAAAAAGGTATCGTAGAACCAGAAGAAGTAGAAAGGTGAGATATAGAGAGCCAAGATGGCAAAACAGAGCATCAATGAAAAAAGAAGGTAGATTGGCACCCAGCATTAAATCAAAGGTAGACTCTCATTTAAAGGAGAAGAAATTTGTAGAATCTATTCTACCGGTATCAAAATGGAAAGTGGAAACAGCAAGTTTTGATATTCATAAGATAAGTAATTCTGATGTTAAACGGTGGGATTATCAGAATGGACAGCAGAAAGGTTATTATAATGTGAAGGCTTATATTTTAGATAGAGATAATTATCAATGTCAGGAATGTAAAAAGAAGAATACTAAATTACATGTTCATCATATTGTTTTTAGAAGTGATGGCGGAACAGACACACCGGATAATCTCATAACTCTTTGCACATCCTGTCATGATAAAGTCCATGATGGTAAAATCGAGATTAAAGGCAAACGTTCAAGAACTAAAAACGCTACTGAAATTGGAATTGTGAAGTCTCAATTAAAAAAGCAGTTTGGAGAATTTGAAGAAACTTATGGGTATGAAACCAAGTTCAAACGGGAGCAGGTATTGTGTTTATCCAAAACACATTACCATGATGCTGTCGCTGTTTGCTGTGAAGAGGGTGAATTAGTCGATTTAAGCGACATAGTTTACTACAAAAAACACGTATCTAAAGGTGATTATCGCCAGACGAATGGTTGTCATTCTGAGAAAGTAATACCTACCGGTAAATTGTTTGGATTGAGAAAATTTGATTTAATTGAAACTCCAAAGGGCATTGGGTTCGTAAAAGGCAAACGTTCTACTGGTTTTTTTGCTATATCAGATTTAGATGGTAATGTAATTAGCCCTTCTGCAAATGTAAAGAAAACATACAAACGCTTAACTGCGAGAACTACAATTTTAACAGAAAGGAGAATGGCGCATTCCTCCGCAGGGCAAGCCCGTGCGGTTTCCTGCGCCTAAATTCTATGAAAAAAATATGTTTGTTATTATTATTGTTAGTGCCTGCGCATCTTGCTGCCACAGTAACAAAAACTTACAGATGGCAGACCGACGGGGTTAAGCTTGCTGTAACCGGGAATTACGGCACTCCGCTGAGTGAGATAATAAGGGCCCGGGATGAAGAAAGTATGGCCTACAGGCTGTTTAACCTTATGAGAAGCTCCGGAAAAGAACTTGATTATAATATCGCCCGTCCGGAATATAAGGGCGAAGATAAAAAGAGCCTAAAAAAGATAGATATAAAATATGCCGCCGGGCAGATGGGAATTGATATACAGAAAGAGGAAAATTTTGCCTCTCGTTATGCGGGGGGAAAACTATGGCACTTTAACTGGTCCGGCGACCGGTTAAGGCTGACTTCCGGTAATGTCGCCGCCTACAGCAGTACTGAGATATATACTTTTTGTGGATTCAGAGGGGAGAATATTGTAATTAACCGCGGAGGCACGCTCTATTATTTAAGCGAGATAGAATGGTTGCCGGTGCCGGCTTTAGAAGGATATACAGCCGGGAAAGTCAGGTGGCTGTCGGAAAATGAAATAGTTGTTTTTGCCCAGGACCAAAAGACAGGGCAGGATTTTTTAGTAATAACTTCAATAAGAAAAAACAATGCGGAATTTATACCGGCGCCCGCCGGCGAATTTAAAGATGTAATAGTATCCGAAAACAGAAATCAGATTTATGCAAGTTCTTTTTACGGGGGAGTATATGAGATTTCTATATATATTGAAGATGAAATAAACTGGGAAGTAAAAAAGAAAACTTCCAAAGAGTTAAAGCTTCTTGCCGTAAAGGATGGGAAAGTTATATGGTTCAGCGCCGGGACTAAAACTATTAACATATCGGGTGAAGAAGAGATTGAAGGGTGTAATATATATGAAATTGTTACATATCCATGGGGAGATTATATTTTAACCGAAGATGATTCTGCAATAAGCGAGCCCGAAACAGCCAAAACAAGCATTATATTTTATGATTCTCAGGCAGGCAGAAAACTTAAAGAATACGGAATTCCGGATATAGGTGTTTACGGAATAGACAGTGATATATGGCTTTTGCCCGAAAAATACAGAAAAGCTATTGAAAAACTTCCCGGACATCCGGGAAGCGTAAGTTTAAATTCAGAAGATAAGACAGTATATTATGATATGCCGGGCCGTGACGGTTTAAGAGAAATTGAAAGTATGGAGTTAGGCTCATTAAGGATACCCCTGGCGGCCGGCGCAGCTTTTTTTCTTATTATCATCGTAGTAATATTATTGAAACGTAAGGAGTAATTTTTAAATATGACAGAACAAGGCTTTAAAAGAGAGAATAACCGGCAGTTAGATAAAAAAAGAGAAATAAATATAGAGACGGGATATCTGACAACAAACCCGTACTCTGTTATGATATCTGTGGGCAATACAAAGGTGCTTTGCGCGGCCACTACCGATAACTGGACGCCGCCTCATATAAGAAATACCGACAGGGGATGGATTTCGGCTCAGTATTCTATGCTGCCGAATTCGTCGGAGGACCGTATCCGCAGGGAGCGGGTAAATGTCAAAGGAAGAACAAAAGAGATAGAAAGACTTATCGGCCGGGCGCTGAGATCGGTATGTGACCTCAGGGCTATACCCTATGAAAGCATAATTGTAGATTGTGATGTTATCCAGGCAGACGGCGGGACAAGAACCGCTTCGGTGACCGGGGGTTTTGTGGCTCTTTATATGCTCGTTAAGGATTTGCAGAGAAATAATAGGATTTCCCGCTCGCCGGTAAATGATTTTCTTGCCGCCATAAGCGTTGGTGTGGTGCACGGTAAAGCTATGCTTGATTTAAACAGCTCTGAAGACAAAATAGCTCAGGTTGATATGAATTTAGTCATGACCGATTCAGGCAGGCTTTCTGAAATTCAGGCTACCGGTGAAGAGGCGACTTTTAAAATAGAAGATTTTAACCGGATGATGGAGCTGGCTAAAGAAGGTATAATAGAATTAATTAAAGAGCAAAAAAGAACTCTTAATATAATATAATTGAAAAAGATAGTACTTGCTACAAATAATCCGGATAAAGTTAGGGAAATAAAAAATATATGGGAAAATATCCCGGGAATTGAAATAGTTTCCGCCGGGGATTTCAAAGAGCTCGGAGAGACCAAAGAAGATGGTGAAACTTTAGAGGAAAACGCGCTTAAAAAAGCAAATTATGTATCCCGCGCCCTTAATCTCTCTGCGGTATCAGATGATACGGGCCTTTTTGTTAATTATCTAAAAGGCCGGCCGGGAATACACTCGGCCCGGTATGCCGGCAATGAAGCTTCATATTTAGATAATGTAGATAAACTCTTAAAAGAGATGGAGGGGGCGCCCGAAGAAAACCGGTATGCTGAATTTCGGACTTCCGTTTGTCTTGTCCGGTCCGGCAGAGAACCGCTATTTACTAAGGGCGTTGTAAAAGGTAAGATAACTCAGAGCAAAAGGGGGGCATCCGGTTTTGGATACGATCCGGTTTTTGAAGTAAAAGAAACCGGGAAGACCTATGCTGAAATGTCTGCGTCGGAAAAAGATACTATGAGCCATAGGTATAAAGCTTTTAAAAAGATGGGGGATTTAATTAAACGGGAAGTGGCGCAGCTTGGCTAGCGCACCTGCTTTGGGAGCAGGGGGTCGCGGGTTCGAATCCCGCCTTCCCGACCATTTAATAAAGGATTCGAAGCCATGTGAACAAGTGTGTTTCGCTAAGAAACAGTCATTTAGACTGTTTCTCTTAACGCTGCTCAGCTCCTAAATGGAGAAAAGGGCGAAGCCCGTCAGTGAACATGGCCGGGCAGAAATCCCGCCTTCCCGACCATTTGTTTCCAAGTAATATTTATTATTATAGTATGCTGAGTTAAAGGGAAAACTATATTTTGCTATATTTAGTTTATAGTTAGTATTTGTAAGATGAGTCGCCTATAAACTCTCTAAGTAAAGCGTCTTTCGGTATTACGGATAAGTCATCCCAGGGCTTAATGTTATTTAAGATATTATTAACCCTTCTGCTTCTGTTTAATGTCTGTTTGTCATTTTTAAGGAGCCCGTCTTTATTTTCCGCCCATTCTTTAAAGAGACCCCCGATTATATTTTTCCAGACAGGCAATTCATACGGAAGCGAGCTGTTAATAATATGGTCAGCGCTTTGAGCATAGGGAGTTATATACATAAGTTCAGAACGCCTTACATAGTGCCAGTGTTTCAGTGTTTCTAATGGATCCTTGCCGCGGGTTCTCTTGTCCCTGACAATTCTTCTTATCAGGCGTATGTCCGTCCACCGGATATAAGAACCGTCAATACCCCTCATCTGAAGAATAGGTTCGGTGTAAAGTTTAATTTTTGATTTTTTAGAAATGCCTGCTGTCATAGGTTCATACAGTCCGTGTAGTGAGTCAATAAGCAGAATTTGTCCTTTTTTAAGTTTGACCGGGGCGGTTGTCCCTTCCCTCTTGCCTGTCTTAAAGTTAAAATAGGGAGGTTTTACGGATTTACCCTCCAGCAGTTTTTGTAGGTGGCTGTTTAAAAGTTTTATGTCTATGGCTTCGGGGGTTTCATAGTCGTAATCGCCTCTTTCATCTACGGGGTGAAGTTCAAGATTAAAAAAATAGTTATCAACATGATAGGGAATAAATTCAAACCCTTCGTCTTTAAGGTATTCGGCTATTTTAAGTGTGGTAGTGGTTTTACCCGAAGAGCTGGGTCCGGCAATTATTACGATTTTTACTTCGTCGCCTCTTTTTATTATTGTATCGGCGGCTTTTATTATATCCAGCAGATAATTTTCTTCGGACTCTTTTACTAAAGAAGGAAAGGTCCCGTCCTCTATCCTCCGGTTAAGGTCAGCAATAGAAACGGTATCGTGATTGATAGACCAGTTTAGGGATTCCCATACTTTTTGCCAGGCGATATCGCTTTCTTTTGATGAGTCACCGAGTTCTTCTCGCTGTTTTCTGTCTTGAGCCCTGTCGTTCCTAAATAGGATAAAAGCTTTTGCGGTTAATGCGTGTCCGTTATCTATGAGGACTTTTTCTATTGCGTCCTGGATTTGTTCAATCGTGGGATTCCGGGATGAATCTAAAGTTTTGTTAAGGTGCTTTATTACCTGTTTGGTAAGTTTACGCGCGGTTTCCATATCGCGTCCGCCCGAAGCTATTGCCGCGCGGTATATGGCATTAGTTATTCTTAAAGAGGTAAAAGGTACGACAGCGCCGTCTCTTTTAATTACATGCGTGAATGTATTGTTTTTCATAATGAATATGTATATTAACATAAAATCTAAAATCAGTCCAATAAACAATATCTTTTCTATCCGCCTTCCGCCGGCAGGTTTACAAGTCCGCTTCCTATAATGTATAAAATAGATACAGAGAAATATAAAGGAGAAAAAATGAAGGATGTTCACAAAATTTTTACGGAGTTTAAAGAAGAGTTTTCTGATGTTTATGAAAAACACGTTGAACTCGGTAAAGAAATCCATCTTGAAAGCGGTCCGCTGAGCGCTCGCGACCGGTGGCTTATAAAGATAGCAATTTCCGGAGGGAGCCGTCATCACAGGGCGTTAGAGACTCACATAAGAAAAGCTCGCGAATCCGGCGCTTCCGAAGAAGAGATAAAACAGGTTATCTTAATGCTTATGACTACCTTTGGTTTCCCTACAACGATGGAAGCATACGATACTTATAAGAAATCAAAAAATTAATTAATTGTGTCCGGAGTTTTCTTGTAATGTCTGTAAAAGTAGATTGATGTAAGTTTACTTGAAGTTCGGATGACTTAATTTGACTTCCATCTAAAAAATTAGTAAATTAGAAAACATAGGAATATAGAATTTATAAGTACCTCAGAAAATTGTTTATTTTTTGCAGGGAAAATAAAAAGGAGAAAATCTATGAAACAGATCTTAAGTGTAGGCCTAATCGCAGTTATGGTTTTTTCAGTTTATGGTTGCGGCGGTTCAAATCAGGAATCCTCAAAAGAAGGCAACTCTTCTGTAAAGTCAGCTAAGGAAACCACAAAAAGTTCAAAGGTTAAGTCAAGCGGAAAAGTTACGGAGGACGTCTATATTGAC
>JAQICQ010000074.1 GCA_027858455.1 Elusimicrobiota bacterium
GAGCGTTGGTTCACCTCGGAAATGTTATCAATCAGTACTTTGTCCTGTACACTGAGAGTTTCCTCTCTGTTTAATACAGAACTTGTAGAGCTACGAACTGGTGAAGCATTCGTAGGTACGTTCTTTAACTCTCTTGATAACTTCTGCATTCTTATTGCCTCCTAATCAACCAATTACTCTTGCTCCTCACGGTTCAAGCCCCTTCCTTCAGGGAGGGGTGATTGACTTATCCTGTCCCTTATTACAGCCGCCAGCTCAAAATCCAGCATATCGGCGGCTTCCTTCATCTCTTCGGTAAGTTTATCTATTATATTACTTTTTGACTTTTCGTCTACATAATCCCAGCCGAGTTCTTTAATATATTTGACCGACTCTTTCTTTTTTTCTTCCCGGAACTCTTCTTCGTCGCTTATGGATTTCACTATTGATTTAGGTGTGATATTATGTTTTTTATTGTATGCTTTCTGAATCTTGCGGCGCCGCTCCATCTCACCGAGCGCCCTTTCCATAGAGCCGGTAATCTTATCCGCATACATTATAACTTTGCCTTCAACATTTCTTGCTGCGCGGCCGCTTACCTGAACAAGAGAAGTTTCGCTTCTCAAAAACCCTTCCTTATCAGCATCAAGCACCGCCACCAAAGAAACTTCCGGAAGATCAAGGCCCTCCCTTAAAAGATTAACACCTATAAGACAGTCAAATTCGCCTTTTCTTAAATCTCTCAGTATATTAATCCTCTGGAGCGTATCAATCTCAGAATGGAGATATCTAACCCGGAGGCCTTTCTCCGAGAAATATGCAGAAAGGTCTTCGGCCATCTTTTTGGTTAAAGTAGTTACCAGGACCCGCTCGCCGGCATCGGCCCGCTTTATAACTTCTCCGTGAAGGTCATCCACCTGATTTCCAACCGGCCTTACCTCTACCTCCGGGTCGGGAAGCCCGGTCGGTCTGATTACCTGTTCTATCAAGTTTCCGCCCAGGGCTCCGCCGGCCTTATTTATTTCAAAATCAGCCGGTGTAGCGGATACCGCTACGGTATAATCAACTATATTTTCAAACTCATTTAATTTTAAGGGCCTGTTATCCAGGGCGGAAGGCAGCCTGAATCCGTGTTCTATGAGCGTCTTTTTTCTTGCCCGGTCACCGGCATACATACCCTTTATCTGGGGTATCGTCATATGGGATTCATCTATAATGGTTAAAAATTTATCCGGAAAATAATCTATAAGACAGGACGGGGCCCGGCCCGGACGGCGGCCGGACATATGGCGGGAATAATTTTCTATTCCTTTGCAGTAGCCGGTCTCTTTTAACATTTCAATATCATATTCAGTTCTCATTTGAAGCCGCTGCGCCTCAAGATACTTATCACCGTCTTTTAATACTTTTAATCTTTGGGAAAGCTCTTTTTTTATAGCCGGTATTGCTTTCTCTACGGTCTCCCTGCGGGCTATAAAATGGGTAGCCGGATAAAGTGTATATTTTTTAAAATCTTTGATTTTCTTTCCGGTAACTGGATTTATAGTGCCTACAGAAGCTATCCTGTCCCCCATTTTGTCACCGACAAAAGTAACTCTTAACGCTTCATCCAGATTATACGCCGGGAAAACGTCTATAGTCCCGCCGCGGACTCTGAACTTTTTGTTTGTAAACTCTATGTCGTTTCTTTCATACTGAAGCAGGATTAAATCGGATATAAATTTTTGGCGGGGATAAATTTCTCCGGCTTTAAGTTCAATAAGGGATTGCCGCCACTGCGCTGGGCTGCCTATACCGTATATGCACGATACCGAGGCCACGATTATTACATCCTTTCTGCTTAAAAGAGAGGCCGCTGCCTTAAGGCGCAGACGGTCTATCCTGTCATTTATTGAAGAATCTTTATCTATATAAGTATCGCTTTGAGGAATATAGGCTTCGGGCTGGTAGTAGTCATAGTAAGAAACAAAATACTCTACCGAGTTTTCGGGGAAAAACGATTTAAACTCGCTGTAAAGCTGGGCGGTGAGAGTTTTGTTGTGAGTTATGACCAGCACCGGCATACCGGCACTTTCTATGAGGCGGGCTACGCTGTATGTCTTTCCTGATCCGGTCACTCCGAGCAAAACCTGGAACTTCTTGTTATTTGCTATATTTGAAGAAAGCCGGCCGATAGCTTCGGACTGGGAACCCCGGTCAATAAAATCTGTCTTTAGTTCAAATCCCAATTTTTAAGAGTCTTTATAAGTTTTCCGTCCGTAGAATCAAGCGTAAGCGGGGTCAGGGATGCGTATCCTCCCGAGACAGCTTCAAAATCCGTTCCCGGGTCAATGTGCCCGTCAAGTTTCTCGCCTATAATCCAGTAATAGTCCCTGCCGAGCGGATCCTGCCTGCGGCGGACCTTTCTTTCATATATTCTTATTCCCAGTCGGGTGATTTTAATACCCTTTACTTCTCCGTCAGGCAGGTCGGGAACATTTAAATTTAAAAGTTTCCTTTTAGGGATATCTTCTTTTAATAATTTCTTTGCAACTTTTAAAGCAATCCCGGCGGCCGAAGAGAAATTCCTCATATTCCCGGATGTCGCAGGCCCGGACATCGCAGGTCCGGATAGAAGCGAAACGGCAAGAGACGGAACTTTCAGCAACGCTCCTTCCCGAGCTGCGGCAACAGTCCCGGAATAGTTAACATCGTCCCCGAGATTAGCGCCGTCATTTATGCCGGAGACCACAAGATCTACATCGTCTTCCATAACCGTCAATATCCCGGTTCTCACACAATCTGCGGGAGTGCCGGTCACTGAATATTTGTCCTTTCCTGTATTATTTATCCTGACCGGCTTATGGAGAGTAAGGGAATTTCCCATTGCACTCATAGGCCGGGAAGGCGCCACGGTGACCACCCTGCCGAGCTCAGAAAAAACCTCGCGGAGTATATCAAGCGCCGGAGCGTCTTTGCCGTCATCATTGGTAATTAGAATTTTCTTCAAATTTTATCTCTGCCTCCTATCCCTCAATTATTTTTATCCATACGCTGCGGCTACGCGGACCGTCAAACTCACAGAAAAAGACCGACTGCCAGGTACCTAATTTTAAAGTTCCTCCGGAAACTATAATATCAGTTGATGCCCCCATCAACGAGGATTTTATATGAGC
>JAQICQ010000169.1 GCA_027858455.1 Elusimicrobiota bacterium
ATCTTTAAGGCTGTAACAAACATTGTAAAACCTACCATATTTAAAATAAGCGACCCGGGCATTGCCCAGAAAAAATTACCCCCTACACTTTCCGGCATACCTGCTATAAGGAACGCTAAAAAAATAAACGGTATACCGAATGTAAACATAGACCAAGTAGCGGTATAGTTGTTTACATAGCCCGTTACTCTTTTACTCCATGCCCCTGACAAAGCATAAAATACCGCTGTCACTATTGATAATATAATCCACATATCTTATAACTCCTGATAATATCCTTTCTTAAAATCCAACTTCCCGGCAAAGTTCACTATACTTTTGTACTCTGGTGCCGTCAACCTTTTAGATAAAAAAGGTATCTCCGAAGACCGATATGCCGGATGATACTGGGCCATAAGGCTTAAATATATATTTCCGTTAAACTCTTCGGAAAGAAATTTTAAAACTTCTTTGGAATTTTGTTTGGCTTTGAGGCCCGGTAAAACAAGATGTCTTACTATCATTCCTTTCTTCATTAAACCGTCCGGGCCGATTTGAGCTTTACCAGTCTGGCGGTACATTTCCCTTAACGCCTGCCGGTTTATTTCAGGGTAATCAGCAACGGAAGTTAATCCGGCCGATAACTTTTCTAAAGAAAATTTAGCGTCGGGCATATAGATGTCTATCAAACCCTCAAGTTCCTTAAGAGTCTCAACCTTTTCATATCCGCCGCAGTTATATACCACAGGAATTCTAAGTTTATGCGGCCTTAATCTTTTAAGCGCTGCTTTTATATGCATCGCATAATGCGTGGGTGTGACAAGGTTAATATTATGGGCGCCCTCGCTTTGTAACTTAAGTATAATTTCACTTAATTCTTCCGAAGATACAACCCGGCCGTGGCCTAAATGTGATATGGGATAATTCTGGCAAAAAACACATTTAAGAGAACAATGAGTAAAAAATATCGTTCCCGAACCATTTTTTTTCGTGTCTTTCCCTAACCTTTCTCCGTCTTTTTGCTGATTTTTTCCCGATCTTGTTCCGGACATTTTTCCGGACATTGTTCCGGACCTTGTTCCGACCAAAACCGGTTCTTCGCCGAAATGCAGATTCCATGAGGATATCTCAATATCTTTACCGGCGCCGCACCGGCCGGCTCCTTTTGTCCTGTCGGCGCCGCATTCCACAGGGCAGATACGGCAATTCCTGATTTTATTTTGAATACTCTTCATTTAAACCGGTTACATATCTTTTTAATTTAAATATATCTTTCCACTTCGAAATATCAAAAGACGGGAATATGGAATTATTATGCAGGAGCGGCTCCTTAAATTCCTTAAGTATATTATTAAGTTTTTCTCCATGTATGCCGTAAATACTATACTTACGCTTATAGTCTCTTAAGCTGTCCGGCGGGTTTACCGCTTTAGCTTCAAACTCTCCTTTTCCGTATTCACCGGCCGGACCCGGAAAAGTTTCAGGGTGAAAACGGTCCATACAATCTATAAAATCTACTTGGTGGCCTTGCTTTTTAAGAATTGAAGATATATACAAAAGGCCAAGCGGTTTAAGCCAGTAATCATATGCGGCAAAATCATATACCGGGGGATTAACCAGCAGATAACGCATAAAACCTTTAATTTTTTCCGGACTTATAATCTGGGTGAATAGTTGTATATAGACCGAAACGCTTATATAGAGTATTTTCCAGGCTTTCTATTATATCATGAGCGTTTTTAAGAGATATATTTCCCGGCATATATATGTGCATGGTAAGCTCAGTGTGCTCGCCATAACTGTGAAAATGAAAGTGGTGAGCGTCATCAACGCGGGGATATTCTTTCTCAATCATATTGCATATCCTGTCTTTCAAATCATCCGGCATAGTGCTGCCGAGTATAGATTTTGAAGCGTCCTTAATAACTTCATAGGCCGAATATATAATAAATCCGGAAACAACTACACCTAAAAGACCATCTAACCACGAATATTTACTGTAGGCGAAAAATCCAATTATTATTATAGCCGTAGTAATAGCATCCGACCGGTGATGCCAGCCGTCGGCTTTTAAAACATCAGAATTGGTTTTCTTACCGGCCCAGATAGCAAAACGGGCCATGATTTCCTTTATCACAGCCGAGGCTACAAATATATATACAGCAATCTTCTTAAATTCCGGAGTTTTATCCGTACCGAACTTTATCAGAGACTCTTTTAAAAAATTTACTCCGACAATAAAAAGAAGCGTTGCAATAACTATCGCCGCGATACTCTCTGCCCTGCCGTGACCGTAAGGGTGCTGCCTGTCGGGTTTTTTAGATGACAACTTAACTCCCACCAGAAGTATTACCGAAGTGATTGAATCAGAAAGTGTATGCCACGAATCGGCAATCATTGCTATAGAGCCGGACATCATTCCCGCCCAGAATTTAAGTCCGAACAGAATAATATTTATTGCTATCGACATCACCCCCTCGATATATCCTAATTTATTTCTGTTGTAAGTTTTTGGTTTCATAAAATAAGCTTAACATTCTACCTCCGGATATCTATTGAGCTGCGCGCACGGGATAAATTTCTCATAAAAACATCTTCGTCCGGTCTTAATGATAATGCTTTCTTGTAATTTTTAATTGCTTCATTAGAATTTTTTTCTTTTTCATTTACAACTCCGAGGTTATTATGTGCATAAGCATTCCGGGAATTAATATTTATTGCTCTTTCCCATTGTTCTTTGGCCTCTTTCCATAAACCGCGTTTTGCATATTTAACTCCTAATTTTGTAATATCATCTTTGCCTTTATGGAGTATTCTTACCGCTCCCACACGACCCGGCGACAATGAATAGCTAAAAGTATTGGCAAGATTTCCGGTAAGAGCGTCCAGAATACGCTCATCAGAAGGCATCAACATTGCCTGACGGGTTGTAGTAGCTATAATTACAGCGGATTTATGACCTGAATTTGATTTAATGATCTCTCCTGTAAATACATCTATCATCCGGACATTTCCGCTTACATACCCCTTCTTTGCTATCTGATGTTTCTTTAAAAGCACTTCACGGGTGCTGACACTGCGGCTTGAGGAAGCAGTGTTTCCGATTTCTTCTTTTGTCATCTTCATATTTTTTCCAGTTTCTTTTTTCTTTACTTTCTTATTATTATTTAAAGAAGTATCATCTTTTTTATAACTGTTTACCCTGAATAAACCC
>JAQICQ010000225.1 GCA_027858455.1 Elusimicrobiota bacterium
TGCCCAAATGGATGATATTAAATTAGGTGATGTGAAGACGGAGAGTTATTTTAAGGAGATAAAAAAATGGATGGGAGATAAGTCCGAAAGTCTGCGTAAATTAAATATTATGCTCCATCTTGAAGGATATGATTTTCGGCAATCGCCTTCGTCGGACAGCCGGTTGAAATTAAAAATCATAGAGGAAACTATCAGCAGTTTAAACAAAAATGCAAACAGAGAGCTGGCAATTTCAAATATGTTTTTAAAAATAGGGCAATTAAACCATTAACATAAATATGATATTTTTAACTGTTTCACTGAGGAAACTGCATGACTGCTGTCCGGCGGAAAATACTCGTGAAGAAGTAAAAAAGGGAGACCGGGTTTTAGTTTCAACCGATAACGGACTGGAGGTGGGGTCTGTTATAAAGATGAATGTCGAGCCTTGTTCTAAAGGGAACGGAAAAAGAGTGGTAAGGGTTATAAACGACGATGACAGGAGAGTTCTTCAAAAAAATTGTGCTGCCGGAAAAAAGATTTTACCGCAGGTTAAAGCAGAGATAGAGAAACAAAAGCTAATGATGAAAATTACTGCCGTTGATTATACCTATGACAGGCAAAAACTTTTTATATACTATACGGCTGATTTAAGAGTGGATTTCAGAAATTTAATAAAAATTTTAGGCAACCGATTAAAGGTCAGAATACAGATGGTTCAAATAGGTGTCCGGGACGAAGCGGCAATAATCGGGGCAGTAGGCCCCTGCGGGCAGGAGATATGCTGCACCAGGTTTTTAAGGGAAATGAGATCGGTAAATATAAATATGGCAAAAAGGCAGGAACTTTCCACAAATCCGGAAAATATTACAGGCTGTTGCGGAAGGCTTTTATGCTGTTTAAGATATGAAGACAATAAATATAAAAATAAAAAAGAGGAAGGAGAAACCAAATAGATAAATGAGCAAGGGCATATATATTACCACGCCTCTTTACTATGTAAACGCCGACCCGCATATAGGCCATGCATATACCCAGATAGCTGCGGATGTTCTGGCCAGATATCACAGGTCACGGGGCCGGAAGGTTTTTTTTCTTACCGGTACGGACGAACACGGCCAAAAAGTTCAAAAAGCAGCGGCAGAAAAAAATCTTTCTCCTAAAAGGCATACTGACGGTATGGCGGAGAAATTTAAAGATTTATGGACAAAGCTTAATATCTCTAATGACGGATTTATAAGAACGACCGACGAAAAGCACAAAAAAACAGTCAAAAGACTCCTTAAAGAACTTTACAAAAAGGGTGATATCCAAAAACGTTCTTATACGGGGTGGTACTGTGTGCCGGATGAAAGATTTTGGAAAGAAAAAGATCTGGAAGACGGTAAATGCCCGGATTGCGGCAGAGAAGTTGAAAAAATAGAAGAAGAGAACTATTTTTTTCTAATGTCCGGGTATCAGTCAAAATTAATAAAATATATTGAAGAAAACCCGGATTACATTATGCCCGGGATAAGAAGGAATGAGGTTTTAGGCTTTTTAAATAACAATGAGCTGGACGATCTCTGTATTTCAAGGCCCAAGAGCCGGCTTTCATGGGGCATTTCCCTGCCGTTTGATAATAACTACGTTACCTATGTCTGGTTTGACGCTCTTATTAATTATTATTCGGCAACTGAATATATAGCGCCTGAAGGAATAAGTTGGTGGCCGGCAACTTGTCATCTAATAGGAAAGGATATCCTGACCACTCATTCTGTCTATTGGTCTACTATGCTGATGGCTTTGGATATGCCTTTGCCGGAAAAGATTTTTGCGCATGGTTGGTGGACAATGACTGGTGAAAAAATGAGTAAATCTCTGGGGAATGTAATTAACCCCCTTGAACTTATAAAAAAATGGAGTGTGGATTCGTTTAGATATTTTCTTTTAAGGCAGGTGACTTTTGGAATGGATGGAAATTTTTCTAAAGAACAATTTAAAAGCCGCTATGAGACAGACCTTGCTAATGAGCTGGGGAATCTTTTAAACAGAGTGCTCTCTATGATAAATAAATATAACCCTCTATATTCAGTAGGGAATCCTGATGGTTTTGACAAGCAGGTAGATGAACTTTACAGCGATCTCGACGAGCTTTACGGCGACTTAAAATTTAATAAAGTTCTTGACAGAATTTGGGAAATAGTTAAAGCAGCCAATATATATATTGAAGAGCAAAAGCCCTGGGAACTAAATAAAAATGGAGAAAAAAACCGCCTGGCGGAAGTGCTTACAAATCTTTTTGAAGCACTTAAAAATATCGCGGTAATGCTGTCTCCTTTTATGCCTGAAACTTCTGTAAAAATTAAGAAACAGATGGGGGTAAGCGACCAGAAATCCAGTGATATAAAATGGTGTCCGGAAGACAGTTTTAAAAATATCCGGGAACCGGTCCCTTTATTCCCTAAAAATTAATTTTCAGGTATGAGTAGGCTCAGCCTCACCCATGACCGTCGAGAAAATCTGCACGGCGATAGTTTTTTTAAAATGAGACAGATAGAGAGCCGGTAATCTAAAGGTAATAACAATGGAATCAAATTTTAATAAATTTCAGGAAAGCGGTGAGATGCTTTTTAAATCCGGTCTTGTCTCGGTTACGGCCGGTAATATGAGCATGAAAACAGGCCGGCAGATATATATAACCGCAACCGGCAGCTGCCTGGGATTTTTAAACAGGCAGGATATTCTAAAAGTTGACCTTAATACAGGTTTAAAATCAAATCCCGCTATGGGAAATTTAAGAAGGCCGTCGGTAGAAATTAAAATACATGAAGGTATATATACGGCCACTTCTTTTAAGGCTGTTGCTCATGCTCATCCTCCTACAGCCACAGCAATATCTTTTGGAAAAAAGAAAATTGAATTTGTTGATGATGAAGGCATATTCTATCTTCCGCAGGTCCCGGTAATTAAAGTTCTTCAAAGCAGTATTGCATCACGCGAAGTTGCCCAAAAGCTGCCCTCAGTTATAAGGGATTACGGGGTGGTAATGGTGGAAGGACATGGGGCTTTTGCCGCGGCTGAAACGTTAAGAGAATGTGCCGGATTGTTGTCTACTCTCGAACATTCATCGCAGATATTATATAAAAAATCTTTATTTGAGAAATAGAGTCTGTCAGTTGCGGGGCCAATATTATTTGAAAAACTTGTAATAATCAGTTATTATTAAGGAATATTTTAATAAGGAGATTATAAAATTAAATGGAAACCTTAAATCCGGTAATTATATTTGCTGCGTTGGCTATTATATTTGCGGTGTTAAATCTTGTCCTATGGACAATGGTTTGGAAAAATTTTGATAAAGACAGCAAGCCCGTACAAAATTCACTTAGCCGGGAGGTAATAGACGAGATTAAAAATACACTTGCCGGAGTTGAGAATAATTCTAAGACAGAAGACCAGCTGTGGGGTATTTTGGATAAACTTAAAGATTTAGAGGAAAAAGTCTCTTCCGAAAAAGCAGGCAAATTATCGCCCGAGATTGCAGAGCAGTTAAAAAGGGCTCAGGAATTGAGCAAAAAATCCGCTGTTTTGCTGAAAGAAGAGATAAAACAGATTAAGGAAGTAAAAGAGGATATAAAGCAGCTTTCCAAAAAAGTCGAGGGAGTTGAAGATTTTGGTGAAATGTTTGAATCTCTTGACGGAAACATAGCAAAATTTAACAACCGGATAAATCAGTTAAGCAAATGAAAAAAATCGGACTGTTAATCGTTTTGGGGGTTAATTTTATTATCCTTATTGTTACGGGGTATTTGCTGTATAACTATCTTGCGGAAGAAAAAAGCCCCGCTCCGCCGCCGGTCTCAAGCGATAATATTTCCCCTCCGTTTAAAGAAAAGGCTAAAAACAAAGAAGATTTAAAACCCAAAGAAGGCCCGGCGGAAGTAAAAATAGTTTCTATCCCCGCTGATGCAAAAGTTTTTGTAAACGGGTATTATAAAGGTAAGACGCCGGTAAAATTCAAAATAGTCTCAGCCTCCGGCGTCGAAAAGCCTCGTTTTACACTGATTAAGGCCGGTTACAAAAAATGGAACAGAAAGCTGGAGATTATATCAGGCAGAACAAAGGAATACAGGGTAATACTTGAAAAGGACTGACCTGATAAAAATAATAGTTCCGGTAATGGGAGCCGTTTTTTTTTACGGGTGCGCAAAACCGGCAATCTCTCCCGGTGCGGATGAGAGACCCACGCCGCTGACAAGAAAAAAAGATGTTTTTCTGACGGTGAAATTTGATATAGCTCCGCTGGATAATGCATGGGCGGAATTTCAAAAAAAAGCTTTAGGAGAGTGGAGAGATTTTCTATATTTAATAGAAAATAATTATGAAAAGACGCCGCTAAATATATCATTGTCGGTTAATGTTATAAATTTTTTAAAGGATATTGAAGAGAATAATTTTGTTTTAGACCCTGCCATAACTTTACCTCCCTCAGAACTCAATGACGCTCAAAAAGAGTATCTTGTAAATAAATATGATTTAAAAAGCGGCACTGTCTCGCTTGTTAAAGGCCAGATATTAGAAGCTGCCGGATATATGGGCCGCACTATACATGATACCGAAACCTATGAGGGTTTTCTTCATATAAGTACTTATACGGCGGAAGCAAAGTCCGCTTTGATTGAACTAATGTCAGATGAATTGGGTAATTTCAATCAGCTCTTAAAAAAATCGCTCCAAAGTAAATACAGGGGAGAAGCAACTACCGCGTTGAGTGATTCTTATCTTCCGCTGCTTGATGCCGGCCGAACCAAGGTGCAGATTCTTGAAGGGCTTGTAGCTTATAAAAAATGGAGAGGGGATTTTCCTGCCGGGTTTTTGCCTAAAGGCGGGTATATAACCGATGCCGGTATAAAAGAGATAGAAAAAACCGGTATTGAATGGATTATTGTTAAATCTACAAAATCAATAGAAACCCAAAGTCTTAATACTTCCCCTATGGTTGTATATACCCTCCCGGGAAATCTCAATTAAACTCTCACCGAAACTCTCCCGGAAACTCTCCCGGAAAATATTAAAATAAAAGATATAACTAAAAATTTCATAACAGGGCTGGCAGGCCGGGATGTTGTTTCGCTTGTTAAAAATCCGGAAGCTGCTATTGATTTCATTGAAAACAGCGATAACAGATATATAACATTTGACGAATTAAAGAACTCAATCTATGCCATAGATTTTACAACCCGTACCGTTAAATTGAGCAGTTCCAGATTCCAGCCCGAGTTTCCTGAATTAAGTCCAGATGTTAAAAAAATTAAAAGTTATCTTGAGCAGACCAGGGAAATGCTCTACAGCTACAAAAATTCCGGAAGGGCAAAACTTGAGAATCTCTTTTATATTCAGAACAAGCTTTTAATTGCCGAATCCGGAAGACTGACCGATAATATATCAAAGAACGAATATGACCGCATATTCAGGCGGAGTATAATTGAAATTTACCGTAAAATCGGATTGTCGCCACCGGCGAAGTTTTTTTTGCCGGTCACAAAAAGAAAACCTATAGTTCCGTATGAGGGAATAACTTCAAGGTTAAGCGTAGATTGCGACGGGCAAACAGGTTCAGGAGAATGGCAAGGTGCCTACCGCCTGATTTTTGATTCTGAGCCCGTAAAAGAATTCCGGTGCGGGTTTGACGGAAAAAATATCTATTACAGGTTTGCCATATCTTCCGCGGCTGTTGAAAATATAAGTATTATTGCCGGACACATGAATGCAGATGCCGCAGCTCTTTACCCATCGGGAATGCCTCGCTCTGCGGATAATATTCAGGATTTTCCAATATCCACAGAAGTAAGATGGAGAAAGGATATACCTCTTAAAACCGTGATTTACAGGGCATCAGGAAACGAGCAGTGGGAGCCATTGACCGGCAACTACGATGTAGGATACAGCGGCAAGATTATAGAGTTTTCTTTACCGTTTAAATATCTGGGAGTCCGGTCAAGAAAAAAAATATATATGAAAGTGACGGTAAACGGTAAGGTCATGCCTGCCGGAGGACGGATTGAAATTACCGCTCCCAAACTTTATTCAAAGCAAAGCATTATTTCTAATATCGATCCGGCATCAGATAATTACGGGCCGGGAGACTATACAATCAACGAAGATTATGAGGGATACAGGGGCAATACTGATTTAAAAAAAATAGATGTAGACCAGCAGGCGAGCGAAAAAATTATAACCCTGCAGTTTGCTTCCATTGATAATCCCGGAAATGCCCCTTTGGGATTTGGAAATGCTCTGGTAGATATTTATATAGATATAAATAATAAAATCGGGCTGGGCAATACCGCAATGTTTCCCGGGAGAAAAGCTTATGTAAAACCGGAATCAGCCTGGGAATATGCGGTAGTTATCAGCGGTCACGAGAAAGTTCTTTATAACAGTGCTATGGACAAGATAGGCGAGCCGGAAATAAGCGTCAGCCTCTTAACTAATACTATCAATATATTTTTAGAAGAAGATTTAATAGAAACATCGGTAGAAAACTGGCAGGTCGCAGCTATAGTTATGGCCGCCGATGATGACGGTAAAATGCTCAGAGTAAAAGAGGTTCCTGTTTCGGTTGTTTCGGCTGTTCCGGCTGTTCCGATTGTTCCAGAGAAATATGGATTTAACGGCAGAAAATTTGATTCTGACACAAATATTATTGATATTATAGTGCCGCCGGGCTTCAGGCAAAAAGACATATTAAGTAAAAACAGAAACGGAGAAGCAATAGAGATTCCGGCAATAAAGAAAAATTAGTTAGGGAGAGCAATGTTAAGGATAACAATGTTAGGGAGAAGAAAAGAGCTTGGATAAAAAAAATTTAATTATATTGCTTGTGATTTTAATCGGAGGGTTGGCAGTATCGAGATTTGTTAAACCGCCTGCGGGGAAATTCCCTCAGAAAAGCTATGTAAATAGAGGTGTTAAAAAATCTCCAGAGACAATAAAAAAAGAAGGAATAAACCGTCCGCAGTCGTTTTCCGGGGTTATAATACAAATTCAACCGGCGCTGGTAAATATATCGGCAGTTCATATAGTTGAAGTGCAGTCGCCGTTTTACCGGTTTTATCACGGTGATCCTTTTTCGGATTTTTTTGATGATTTTTTCGGCGGCCGTCCGGAAAGGGAAAGGCCCGAACCGGAAACTCATCGCCAAAGGCAGGAAGGAACCGGGTCCGGGTTTATAGTGGGCGCCGAAGGGTATGTCTTAACTAATTATCATGTTATAAAAGATGCACAGGAACTTAATATAACAACTTATGACGGGAAAACTTATGATGCCGAGTTGGTAGGGAAGGACGAGCGTACCGACTTAGCAGTAATACGCATAAAATCTAACAAAAAATTTAATGTTTTAAAACTTGGCGATTCGGATAATATTCGGATAGGGGACTGGGTTGTAGCCGCCGGCAGTCCTTTCGGGCTTAATCAAACATTTACTGCCGGCATAATAAGCGCTCTCCGTCAGGATGTTGATGTAGAAAATACCCGGTATAAGAATATGCTCCAGACCGACGCAGCTATTAATCGGTGTAATTCAGGCGGACCTTTAGTTAATCTTGCAGGGGAAGTAGTGGGAATAAATACAGCTATATTTGCCCCCACGGGAGTCTTTTCAGGGGTTGGGTTTGCAATTTCCGTAAATGATGCTAAAGAGGTACTTGGAGAGCTTATTGAAAAAGGCCGGGTTGTCAGGGGATGGCTCGGTGTGGAAATCAGTAATGTTGACAGCGCAATTAAAAAGAATTTTGCCCTTGATTCTGAGAAAGGAGTTCTTATAAATCGGGTAGTTGAAAATTCTCCGGCTGAAACTGCCGGCTTAAAACGCGCGGATGTAATTGTTGAATTTAACGGCCGGAAGATTCAAGATGAAAATGATCTTCAGCAGAAAGTTTCAGAGACCCCTCCCGGAGATAATATCAAACTGGGTATTATCCGCGAAGGTAAAAAAACCGATATTGATATAACTTTAAGCGAGATGCCCGAAGAAATTCAGGAGTTCTCAAAACCCAAAGAGCCCGAAAACGGTCAAATAGAGCAGAAAACCGCCGAATGGCTTGGAATTACAGTAACCGGTATTTCCGCCGGGATAAAAGAGAGATACAGTTTAAGTACAGACAAGGGGGTTGTGGTCATTAATATTGATCCTGCCGCCGGGGGTTATGAAATCGGTCTCATACCGGGAGACGCCATAATCGAAATGAATAAGATAAAGACCTCGTCCCTCGCGGGATTTAAGAAAGCGGCAAAAGAGATTTTGCTCAAAGAAGGTGTGGTATTAGATGTAATAAGAGGCGGCCGGCCCCTATTTATATCTTATCAGAAGGCCCAGTCAATCACCCCTCCCTGACCCTAACGGGTTTGAGGAAGGGGCTTGTTCCGTGAGGAGCAAGAGTAATTGGTTGATTAGGAGGCAA
>JAQICQ010000233.1 GCA_027858455.1 Elusimicrobiota bacterium
TGGACCGATACTCATCAGTATAGTTTAAAATCTAAAGTCTCCGATAAAGCCGGTAACCTGACGCAATCGTCGCTGAATACATTCTATTATGATGAAACCCCGCCGCTTTCGTTTATGGACGTTCCGGTGGAAAATCAGTATTACAAGAAAGGAGATTCTGATGTTGAAGTCTTTTCCGGGTCTTCCACCGATCAGGGCAGCGGTGTGGAACTTGTGGAAATAAGGGTTTTAGATAAAGATAATGGGTTATATTTAAGAGACAGCGATCAAGGCTGGGAGGCATCATCGGATAACTGGCTGCCCACCGGAGGAGCAGTTGATAACTGGACTTACACTATTAATTATCCTACTGATACGTGGTCTGACGGCGGGGAATATCTTATGGTGTCTCGAGCGAAGGATTACGCCGGCAATGCGCAGGAAAGTTACAATATAGGGCAGAGTTCCAATACTTTTTATTATGACACAACTATACCGACCGTCGAGGTCTCTACGCCGTCAGCTGATGTAAATACTTCTCCGGTTATACAAGGAACAGCGAATGATATATTTCCGGGAGGCGTTACCCAGGTTAAAGTGCGTATATGGAGACAGGACGGCACATATTATACCGGCGTTGATAGTAATTGGGATACTAATACAGGCAACTGGTTAAATGTAACTTCCGGGCTGGACAGCTGGGAATATGACAAAATAAGTATTTTTACCGACCAAATACTTTATAAGGTAATGGCAAAAGTGCAGGATATAGCAGGCAACTGGTCAAATATGTCTTCATCCGCGACATTCATCGTAGATATGTCTTCTCCGACTTCTACGATAACAACACCTGTAAATAATAAATATTATAATTCTCTTACATCACTCGGGGGAGCAGTTAATGATGATTACGGCGATGCTTTCAGCGGGGTGGACCCGAGTAATGTAGAAATACAGATAAAAGACGAGGATACCGGAAATTACTGGAATGGGTCTGTAGACAAATGGACAGGTTCGTCAACAACATGGAGGGCGGCAAATTACGGCGGAGGAAACTGGACTTATTCGGATATTTCAGATAATCACTGGGACTGGGTAGGTGAAGGTCATAAATTTACAGTCAAGGTGAAAGCCGGCGACAATGCGGGTAATATTGAAGTGCCGGTCGCGGGAACGGTCTTTTACTTTGACGATACGGTGTCTACTTCGGCGGTTACTTATCCTGTGGATACCGAAAGTTATTCGGGGGTAACATCAATATCAGGTGTGGCTACTGACGTTGCTTCGGGTATCCATCCGGCAGGTGTTGATTATGTTAAAATAAGAATAAAAAATCCGACCGGGGATTGTTTAGATATTTCCCAGGACCCGGACTCTTTTGTTGCGGGAGATGTATGGAATACAGCATCTGATACAACTACCTGGACTTTAGCGGTTGACCCGACTGCATGGACAACAGATACTGTATATACCATAAATTCAAGGGTTTATGATAAAGTCACCGAGCCTTCGGGCGCAAATGTAGAAGTTGAATTTGGGACATTTACATTTACTTTTGATAACGCCGCTCCGACAACTGTTATAGAAGCTCCGACTGACGGCGATTACAGGTCGGATATTGAAGATATCTCAGGAACTGCCACTGATTTAACTACGGGTGTGGATTATACTGAAGTTAAGATACTTTCTAAAAACGGGACATATTCGGGAAGAACCTGGGATGTTGGCAGTTCTTCCTGGACAGTTTCGGAGTCCTGGAATACTTCTCCCGGAGGGTTTCCGTCAGCCGGCGGCATAGATGCAAGCTGGACATGGAGCGCTGGTTCAACAACTCCATGGACATCCGGCAACAGATATGAAATATTTGCCAAAGGATATGACAGGACTTCTTATTCTTCCAATGCCGAATCCGAAGGCGCCGTGGGAACAATATTTACCTTTGACAACGTAGCTCCGATATCGGTAACTACTTATCCTGCTGTGGGTGTGGGGTATTCTTATATGGACAGTATGCACGGCACAGCATCTGATTTAACGAGCGGTCTTGACTATGCGGGCATAGCCGCAAATGACGTATATGTAGCTGTTCAGAAAGATCCGTATAATGAAAAAGGGCTGGGAGATTCCACAAAATGGTGGGACTGGACATTAAATAACGGATTTACACAGAGTGATCCGGTATATAAAGCAGCGACTTATGATAATGTTAACAGGGAATGGGATGTAGCTACGGATACCATAAGCTGGGCTTCAGGGGTGAATTACCTTGTTAAATCTTATGCTGAAGATAAGGCGGCTCCTAAAAATACTGAGACAGATATGACAGAGATAAAATTTTCTATGGATACTCAAGCGCCCGTATCCGCATATACTAAACCTTTAGACGGCGCTTCATATAACCAGGATACACAGCCCACACAGCTTGACGGCACCGCGACGGATGACGCCAGCGGAGTAGATAAGGTTGAGGTGGCAATATACTGGTTGGAAGATAACTCTTATTACGACGGGGCCTCCTGGGGATCGGTCGGCGCGGAATGGTTTACTGCATCAGGTTCTACGACCTGGAGCTACGCCGCTATACCGGGTTGGCAGTCAGGCCAGACCTATCGGGTTTATTCAAAGGCAACGGATAAGACCCAGGTTCCCGAAGCAAATGTTGAGACGGAACATTATGTTCAGTTTACTGTTGATATTAATCCACCGGAAGCAGAGGTTACATCTCCGCCTGACGGCGAATTTCAGAATAATGTAAGTTCGGTTGACGGCACGGCGACCGATGATTTCAGCGGAGTTGAAGGGCTTGAATTATTAATATATGATACGGTTGACGATAAGAGCTGGGTGGGAACATGGTCTTCGGTTAAGGCATTTATAAATATATCTACCTCAGCGTTGCCTGAGTTTAGTTACACAGGTATTTCAGACAGCGACTGGACGTCCGGACATACATATAAATTAGTGCCGAGAGGTACGGATTACGCGGGAAATATTACTATAAATTATTCTACGGCAACTTATTATTACGATAACGACGCTCCCGTATCTCTTCCCGATAATATAACCGACGGCAGTTACTATAATACCAAGACCTCCATTGAAGGAACCTGTGAGGATAATCCTGTCGAAGCCGGCCTTGTCAATGCCGGATTGGATAAGGTGGAACTTAAACTTGTTGATGTTACGGCTGATCCCGACGAGTGCTGGACGGGAATAGAGTGGTCAACTGAAACTTTAGATTTTAATTATGATGAGGTTCAAGGGACCGGTTCATGGGACTATTCATTTAATGATAATAACTGGACTTCCGGGCACAAGTACAGATTAAATACAAGAGGGTATGATAATATAGGAAATATGGAGACGGAAGTTTCCACAACAGTATTTTATATTGACATAAACGATCCTAATACAAGCATAACCGAACCTATAGGTTCACCTGAGGATTCATATAATAATATAACTCAGGTGACCGGAAATGCCGACCTTAATCCTGACGCCGAATCGGAAGCAGCGCCCCTTACGCTTGTAGAGGTTCAGATTACGGATGATACCGACAGTAAATACTGGACGGGTACCGAATGGTCAACAAATACTTACTGGGTTGATGCGACTAATACTTCAAACTGGTATTATGCTATTGCGTATCAGACTGTCACATGGATTAACGGTCATAATTTCACACTGAAATCCAGAGCGACGGACGAGGCGGGAAATACAGAATCAACTTTTGCTACTCTTTCTTTCTCATTTGACGACGAAGCGCCGGAGTCGTTGGTAACATCACCTTATGACGGCGAGTATGTAAAACCTCCCTTAAGTGTTGTTGAAGGAGACATATCCGATAATAAATCAGGTGTAGATACCGTTAAGGTAATGATAAAGAGAAATACCGATGATAAATATTATGTCGCCGGGGATCAGGACTTTACGGGCAATACATTTGACTGGGATTTAACGAATAATATTGAAGATACCACACCCGGCTTGAATTTCTGGTCGTTTAGTGTGGCGACAGACTGCTGGACAGACGGTGTTTCTTATACCGTTCAGACCCGGGCTGAGGACGCCGCGACAGACAAAGACGGACTAAATCCAAATATAGAGGTTCCGGTGTCTTCAATAACATTTACATACGATAATACTACTCCGCAGTCAGATGTAGTTGAAATATCTACTATGGGACATGTACAATTTACAAATATAATTCCGAGAATAAAAGGAACCGCAAACGATTCGGCGCCCGGCAAAATAAATAATATAAAATATTCTTTCCGAAGAGTTGCCGACAGTAAATATTTTAACGGCGCTGATTGGACATCAGGTACCGAGCAGTGGCTTGACGCGACATCAACAATGACTGCGTGGTCCGTTTGGTCGGCGACCGCAACCGGGTGGTTCTCCGAGTTAAAGTACAATGTTAAATCAAAGGCCTATGATAATGCGGGAAATATTGAGCCGGACTTTGATATAGAAATGTCTACTTTTATTTATGATGCGGCGAAACCGGACTCCCTCCCGGATACGCCCATTAAGAACAGTTTTAATAAGACAGTAAATAGTATATCGGGAACCGCTGATGATAATGTAGCCGGAGGAGGTTCCGGTGTAGCGCAGGTTAGGATTCTTATTGAAGATGAGACCGCCGGGAAATACTGGAACGGGGTCCTGGAATGGCAGACGGGAGAACCCTCCTCGTGGCCTGATGCTACAGGACTTGATAGCTGGGATTATTCCGACCCGAAAATCATCGACGGTGATTTTACTGACGGACATAGATATA
>JAQICQ010000021.1 GCA_027858455.1 Elusimicrobiota bacterium
TCATTTTCACTGTATGGTAATTTAATTATTGCCGGCTTATTAAATTTTTTAACGGATTTATAAAGTTTAAAATCCCATGCATCTTTTAATGGGTTTACATCGGCATTGTAACTTCCTCCGGGAATAGTATCATAACTTAATTTTTTTATGCTTACATAATTATCTTCGCTCAATGTGTCTTTATCCAATATAACCTCTACGCCGTCTTCATTCATTATTTTTCCGCCTGATTTGGCTGTAACTTTCTCCCATAAACTTTTTGCTTCTACCTCTACCTGATTAGAATAATCCGAAAGTCCCAAACCGTCATAAATCCTTACCGAATAATAGTATTTAACTCCGTCAGAAAGATTATTGTCAACATATTCTGTGGTCCCCTGCGCTAAAGTTTCTAAAGAACCTAAATATACTCCGGTAATTGTAGATCGGTAAATTTCGTAAGAAACTACATCTTCCTCCGGATAAGTCCAATTTAAAACAGCATAACCTCCCTCACCGGGTTTTTCACCCGGAATATGCCGGGCTGATAGAGAAGTTATGGTTTCAGGCAGTATATTTTTCAATTCAACATAAATTTTGTTTGAGTCATTTGACACCAAACTCCAGGAATCAACTGTATTAACCGTAAAATAATATGTAGCATTTAATGTAAGCCCTGTAACTATATGTTGTCTTTTACTGCCCGGCATTATCTGCCCTGTAGAAATTACCAGATTACGGCCGCTGTTTTCAATAGCAGAAGTTGAATACAGAATATTGAATTTACCGTCTATTATAGTGCCGACGGTTCCGTCTTCACCGGGCGCTGTCCATTCAATTTTTACCGTTCTTTCATCATCTTCCGACCTGAATCCGGTTAAATCATCTATAGCAGAAGGCGGTATTCCTAAAGGAATGGTTGAGGAAGGTGCTGAGAATGCTCCGCTATTGGCGGCATTATCATAGGCTTTTATATAAAAATAATATTCAAGTTTTGGATTAAGTCCGGTTGCAATCTCTTCTTCTCGATATCCGGAACTTCCCCCTACAGCACGGTTATCCTTTAAAACTTTCGCTCCCTCTGCATCTTCTTCGGTTGAATACCTGATTTCATAATATTCAGCGCTTCCCGCAATACCATCATCTCCCGGAGCCGTCCAGTAAAGTTCTATATATCCTTCTTTATTACCGGCAACTGCAACTAAATCTGTAATTCTTGCAGGCGATGTAGTATCGGCGCCTGCATAAGGATAGGTAGCGAATATTACTGACGAAGCACTTATATTTCCCACATTATCGGTTGCTGTCATATAGTAATAATTGGTAGTATTATTTTCCAGATTCATATGCTGATCTGTTGAAGGCGGATGCAATACTGCCGTTAACAATTCATAATTCCCGTTCTCTGTAGAATTATAAATATTATATTTAACCAGATCGGGTTCGCTGCCTGTATCCCATTTTATATTTATAAATCCGTCGCCCGGTATAGCTTCGCGACCCTGAGGAGACGCCGGAGCAAGGTCATTAATACTATATGCTGAATCCTCCGCGGAATCTCCGGATCCTTCATTTGACGAATAGGCTCTGACAATATAATAATATGTCGTCATATCGGTTATACCTGTCGTGTCATTAAAGTTATTTGTTCCGGAAGACAGAGTTACATAATTAGTGTAATCATAAACTCCCGATATTGTACTTTTATAAATCCTGTACTCCGTTACATCGTTATCTTTATTCCCGTCATGGGCCGACAGTGTCCAGTTAAGCGTTATACTGCCTCCGTTATCGGATACCGTATCAAGCGCTGTTACCGATAGAGGCGCGGGGGGAGGATTATCAACTAATAAAGATAGGGAACTTTCACCGGTTTCAGAAAAACTGTAATTCATGAGAAGTTTAATTGTATATGTACTTTTAATGAGTGAACTTACATCCCAGTTGCCTATAACTCCTCCGTCGGATTCGGAAGTTGACGAAGATATAATGATATCATCTTCAGATGGGATGCCGGTAGAATAAGTTAACTCATATTTTATCAATAAAGCATCCTTTGCGTATCCGTAAATTTTATTTGATGTACCTTTCAATACAGAATATTCAGGCGGAGAAGAAATTTCCGCTACCGACTCTGATTCATAAGCATAAATTTTGCCCGATTCTGTAATTACAAATAGTTTTCCGTTTGAGACTGCGGGAGTTGAATTTATTGAAGGCGAAGATGTTTCTACCAAATATTTATTTGTCACCATACCCCCGGTAGAAATACAGTAAAGGTATCCGTTTTCAGAACCCGTATATATCGTATTTTCTGTTGGAACAGCACCGGAAATATAACTTTTTCCCGATGATTTTCCAAGTGAGACGCTCCAGTTAGTCTGTCCGTTATTTTTATCAATAGAATAGACTATTCCGGCCGTTGAGGAAAGTACGGCATATACATTATTTTCGTCGCCCGACACAGAAGAAGTAAAAAGACCTTTCCCTCCGGTATTAAGCACCTTAGTTTCCCAAATTTTATTTTTATCCTCATCCAGTGCATATACCCGTCTTAATGTATCTCCGGGAGCAAAGAAAACATTCCCGCCATAACCGGAGATAGTTGACATTCTGAAAATGCCGGTGCCGGTTTCATATTCCCATACTTTATTTAAATTTTTATCTAATTTATAAACAACCCCTTCATTAGAAGCGCAGTATATATAACCGTTATATACCATCGGAGAAGACCAAACAGGCTGACCGGATGAAAAAGAATTAAGTATATTTCCCGAAAGATCTAATTTAATTATATCATTTAAGGGAGTTCCCCTTCCAAGATATATATTTCCTTCATATTCTAAAGGAGAAGATAGATTCTTCCCTCCGATATTGCTCTCCCGGAGAACATTACCACTTGCAGCATCCAGGCTGTATAATTTCCCTTTTCGTGTAGAGATATAACAAATTCCGTCATATATAAGAGGTGAGGCATCTACCCAACCGTCAACGGAAGTTTTCCAGATGACTTCCCCATTCTCTGATGTAAATGCATATACCGAACCCGCCCTGTTTCCCACATATACAACCCCGTTTGCTACAACAGGCGAACAGATCGACGGAGAAAACATATTATAACTCCATATTTTAGTTAAAGGAGGCTCAACATGTCTTATCCGGTAAGCTGTTTTGTCGGAAGTCCCCATAAACTCCGGCCAATCAAATGCATTTGAAATTTTTATATTTATAAGCGCCAGAAAAACAGATAATATTATTATTTTAAATTTTTTATAATTTTTCATTATGGACCTATATTTATTGCATGTATCCTTCCGTCAGCCGTACCTAAATATATTCTATTTTTCCCAAGATTTACAGTCGGATTTGATATCACGGGACTGCCTAAATTTTTAGGATATCCGCTTCTTAAAGTAGTTCCGTCATCTTTGTCAACGGCATAAAAATAACCTTTTTCATCCCCAAAATAGACATAATCGTTTCCGCTACCTATTTCCAGCCAGTTACCCTGAAGCATAACCGGATAAGTTTCACCTATTATTCCCTCGGCCTGATATGGCGAACTCCATGCCAGCGTTCCGGAAGCAGTATCTATTTTATATAATTTACCATCATCGTTTCCAAAATACAAATATTTCATTCCGTCCGCTTCAGAAAAAATACTTTTAAATAAACCGCCTTTTATCGAAGCGCCTGTATTGTATTCCCCGTCAGTCTGGCCTGCCCTGTTTGTCCACCCGGCAGGAATTGTCGTTAAATTCCCCGAAGTTCTGCAATATACTTTACCGTCTCCGGAAGCGGCAAATAAAAAATTTGAATTTAGGTTTTCAGCATAATACCCGCTTTCTATCGTAAATCTACTTACTGCGGCGCCGGCGGCAAAGCTTGAAGTTTCTGTCCCGTCAGCTAAATCAACCCTGAAAACATTGCCGTTGTCGGATGAAGTCCACAGAGCATTTATTCCGTTAAATCCGTCCATAACAGCAGGCGACCCTTTAAGAGTTCCGGAAAGAGTTCCGTCCCAACCGGATGTCGTCTCTCCTGTATTTTTATCAAGCTTATAAACTCTTCCGTCGGCACAGGGAATATACAAATAGTCTCTTACCGCTACAAAACTTGCAGCGGCGCCTAAATTCTTTGACCACATAAGCGTAGAAGAATTACCGTCGTCCCTCAGTTTATAAACAATACCGCTATCATCGCCGAAATAGACATATATATTTCCGGATTCTTCTGCGCCGTTTATATCCGTTCTTATCTTCGCACCTACATCATATTTCCAGTCAAGATTACCGCTTGCATCAAAGGATTTTAAGATTCCGTCATCAGCAGCGCCAAAGACATCATTATTTCCATAATATGAATAAACTGCCGAATAAACCGGCACTGACCCTTTACTGACATTAACCCAGTCAGTTTTTAATTTTTCTGTGGCAGTAAGCGCGCCGGAATTTTCCGGAGCGATATCAGTTATATCCTGATATACTTTTGAAGGGGAGTCTCTTAAACTTATATCAACTTCCCCGTCAATAATTGCCCTGAACGTATTCGGAGTTGAAGTAGAAGCCGCGGATGATAATTTTACGGCGGCAAAATATGTATTTGTCTCCTGAGGTCCGACAGTAGTTAAAGGACCGGTAGAAAATGAGATATCAACTATCTGGTAACCGGCGTTTAAACTGAATGAATTACTTGAAACTACGGATATATATTCATCTAAATTAATATCAAACATTACCGATGAATAATCAGTTGAATTATGAACTATATAGATATTTTCAAAAAGATTTTGCGCCTGGGCAGTAGTTAATTGTGTCGTTCCGTCATCAAATTTCACCCTAACTTTCTCTAATTCAACCGAATTTAATCCCGTCTGGCATTCGTTTGTAACATCAAACCTTAAAAGACCTATTTTTGAACTGTCGTTTGCTTTAGCAAAAGATGCTGTTATCGAAGACACATTAACAGTATGGACACTGTTATCTACATATAAACCTGTTATCTCATTCTGAGGGGCCGCGCTTATATCATTATCATTATTTAATATCATCCTGTAATATCCTCCGGCTGACAGCATATGACCATCTATGTCGGGGGTGGATACCCCCACAAATATAGCTGACTGCAGGGAAGTTGTAGACAGGTCAATCCCTAAATCCTCCAATCTATATATGTGCGGCGAATAATTATCGGCTGCTCCGCCGGTTAATATAAATACAACTGTATCGGTCCATCCTCCGGCAGAATCCGTTCCGAGAGCAATTTCAATCTTTGACCTTCTTGCCAGTATATTATTGTTTTCGGGGAAACTTACCGTATTGGAAGGTAAAGTAATAGCGCGGTTATTTGCCGCGTATTCCGTAGGAGTATTAAAATCCGTAATATCGTCCTTGTCAATATCCGTATCTGTACCTTCTAAAGGATATCGTCCTATAGTTTTCGGAGAAACCAACCCTCCGGCTGCAGTTTCCTCATAAGAAACTTTCTGCGCTTGATTGTTATAATAGTTATTTAAAGTATCTTCCCAGGAAACCCTGTCGGCAACCTGACCGTTAGTGTTTTCTAAAACTATATAATCAGTGTCTGAGTTTAAGCCCGAAGCGCCGAATCTGTTTTCATAAGTATTTAAAATATCATCCACCGAAGAAGAATCCAACCCGTTAAAAGAGTTCGGATAAAATTTTCCCGTAAAAGAAAAAGGATTCATATTGGAATTATATATCTTCCAGCCCGATATTGTTACGGTATCGGCAGTAGTATTATAAATTTCTATGAACTGGCCGGATAATTCTTGGTAAGAAATTTCATTTATCTTTACCGGCGCAGTTGAAATTGTATTTGAATACGCCGGTGTAGGCGTCGGGTCAATTTCAAAATACTCTTTTGAATTATATATCCGGGAAAAGGATTCGCCGCCGCCTGTAGCAGCGGGCCACTGAACTTTACCGACATCCAATCCATTACTCTCTTTTAATATGATATGATACGATAAAACGCTGTCTAGATCCTGGGATAAGGCAATTTTCTTAAATCCCGATGCAGTCACGGTATCAGCTAAAACACCGAGCCAGACCGTGGTAGTAGAACCGGGAGCAGCAATTGAACCTTCATTATATACAAGTTCCCAATTCTGAAGTCCTATATCAATATTTCTGTCATTAAATATCTCAACCCAATCGCTGCCGGCCACACCTGCCGCATAAATTTCATTTATCCAGATATTGCCGGATTGGGGCAAGGAAGAAGTAGAATTAGAAATTTCAGAATAATTATAAGGCGGTCCGGCAACTTTATCAAAGGATTTAAGCGCAAAATAATAAGTCACCCCGATATTAAGACCGTTAACCATTCTTGATTCTGTTTCGCCGATAGTTAAAGGAGTCCAATTCTGCGAAAATTCGGTCGCGGAAGCCCAGTTAGCGCTATTAATAACTCCGACAGAAGAATATTTTATTTCATAACCGCCTCCGGTATTATTACCTATCGCCCCGTCATCGGCGGGCGCAGACCAGTTTAATTCAACCTGTCCTCCGGTAAGGCCCGGAGTTACAAAAAGATCGGTTGTCGCTACCGGAGGAACAGTATCTTTCATGACATAAAACAGATCTTCTGTAATACCGGAATTCCCGACCATATCAAATACCTGAACATTTACATAATTTTTACCGTTAGTCAGAGAAGAAAAATAGACTTCCCAGTTAGTTGAATACAGAGAGTTATTTAACCCTGAAAATACCGTCTGCCAGGAGAGAATCTGTGTGCCCGTCCTTGCCGAAGAAGTCCATACATCATACTCCAGGCGGTCTATTAGAGAAAGATTATCTTCAATATCTATATCATAAGTCGTTCCCGAAGTATTCCTCCAGGTATCGTCACCGGTTTGATTATCAACTGCTGCCGGCGGTATGGTATCTTTTTTAATATAAAAAGCATCTTCGGATACATTTGAATAGTTCCCCGCCCTGTCAGCAGATCTAACCGAGATGTAATTATAGCCCGGCTGCAGATTATCCCAGCAGGGCGTTGCAACCGACCAATCCTGAACATAAGAATTGGAACTAATTGATGTTACCGCAGCTCTCCAGTCATCTATTAATTCTCCCGACATACCAACCTGGGAATAAACTTTTGTCTCTATCTTTGAAAGACGGCTCCCGCCCGTATCGTCGGCATCAACATTATAGGTTGCAATATTAGAATTTCTCCACGTATTATCACCTGACTGGTTATCCGTAAGTGTGGGAGGCACTTCGTCGTAAAGATCGCTGGTTACATCGGCGCATTCGTAATTATAATTAGAAATTGCCGATATGTGCTCGGTCCCGGCGATCCATACACCTTCAACCCATTGTCTTGTTTTCATTGAAGAGGCTCCGTCTATTCCCATTAGAATTAAATTATTGACATTGGGATCGGATTCCATCTTTAACCATTTTATATCACCATTCCAATTATAAGAATCCTGAAAAGCATTTGAAGGGGTACGCTCCCATCCTCCCGAAAGTGTCCAGTAAGTATAAGAAAAAATATCATCGGTGGCGCCTATATCTTCAACTCCTACTGCTATACATCTTCCTGAATCTTTCTCCCATTTAATATCGGTAATCCGTGTCGCATTTCCGGACATTCCTGTATTCTCAGTCGGAAGGGCCCCCCACACGGAACCGTCCCAGATAGAGACATTCCAGTCATTTAAAGCATCTATTGAGGTAAATCCTATTCTGTCCGCGCCGGGGTCAGCATCAATTTTCAACCAATTTACCGTCCCACCAACATTTGGGCCCGCATAAGGCCCACCGGCATCCCATGAGGATGCGCCGGCCTGCCAAATATCATATTGAGTAGAAGTCCCTTCTCCCCATATAACCATACAATCCCCTGACAAGGACTCCCAATCCGCGTCAAAGGCCTGTTTTGAATTTACGGAAGAATTTGTAGTGTTAATTCTCCCGTTTACCCATGAATTACTGTCCCATCTTATAGAATAGATATCACTGTTAGAATCTACTGCCGAAAGCATTAATTCATTGGTGTCCGGCCGCCCTGAGAGCTTAATCCAGTATATATCTCCCGTCAAACTGCCCAGACTGAGAGAAGTTTCTCCGACTACCCACCCGGCGGCGCTTGACGACCATACTCTGTATGATACCTCACCGGCGGTACCGTTATAATAAACTACCATTGCCCTTCCGCTGTAATTTTCGTAAGCAATATCAAAAGCGCGTTTATCCGAATCCGCCGCCGCGATCCCGTTTGATATAAACTCATTTGAAAAAGCAGAGCCGTTAAACCTTTGAACAGTAAGTTGGCCGTCGGAAGAGAGTACCCCTAACATCTTTTCATCGGAAATCGGAGTATTTGATTTAATTCTCATATATCTTATGATCGCCGCCGCTGACGCTCCCTGGGTCTCCGAAAGCCACTGGGCGCTGTCCCACTCCTTCCAGTACGGATTTGTTTGAGTTCCTTTACCGTAAATTACAAGAGCATTTCTCATCCCCGCCACCTGCGCTTGCGCTGTTGATATATTTGAAATATAAGATAAATTGTTCTTTTCATCATAAGATTGCAGGGCAGCATAATAAGTTACGCCGTTTGTAAGATTTATTAAAGTCTCAACCTCACTTTGCCCTGAATTTTCCGGCGCCCAACTCTGGGTATAACTGTCGGCCGCGGCCCACACAAATGGAGTATAGGTCGTATATCTTATCTCATATCCTCCGTCGGGAGGAGGTAAAATATTACCGACGGTTCCGTCGTCTCCCGGAGCAATCCAGGTTAACTCTATCTGCCCTTCATAACTTCCTGTCTGAGCATATAAATTAGTTACTTTAGACGGAGAGGTTGTATCAGGTCCGGCATACGCCCAGCTTGTATTTGTGCTTGACAATACTCCACGGTTATCGGCTTTATCAACTGCCTCCAATGCAAAATAATATGTATTCCCGTCAATAAGGTCCTCTAATGTTTTACTCTCTGTCTGCCCCGGGTTAAGCGGAATCCAGCTCTGAGAATATTCAGAAGCGCTGTCAAAATCAGCTTGGGAAGTAAAATTACTCTCTGTTTTATATTTTAATATATAACTTTCCGCATTTCCAACAGCGCCGTCGTCACCCGGCGCGGTCCATGTTAAATCTATCTCCCCCTGGGATCCTGTAGAAGATGTTAAATCCGTTATTCCCGCCGGTGATACAGTATCTTTTAATATGAAGAATATATCAGTAAGTCCGGTGATGTTTTTTCCTTCGTCATAAACTCTGACACTTACATAATTTGTTCCTTTTACAAGAGAATAAAAATCAATTTCCCAATCATTTATATATGAACTTATCCCCGGATTGCTGAAAATTTGAGTCCATCCCAAAACCTTGTTTCCTGCCTTTCCGGGCAAGTCATATACCGTATATGCCGCGCTTGACAGTCCTGATATATAATCAGCAAAATCAACATCATAAACGGTCCCCGAAGAATTCCTCCAGCTGTAATCGCCCGCCTGGTTATCGGTAATTACAGGCATAACCGTATCTTTTTTAACAAAGAAAGCATCTGTTAATGTTAGAGAACTTCCGGCGATGTCGGTAACTTCAACACTTACATAATTATACGATGATTTTAAGGCGGTAAAATCAGCTTCCCAATCGGCAGTATATGAGGATACCCCCGCAGAGGTAAATATATCTGTCCATCCTAAAACCTCGCTCCCTCCCATTGACGGTTCTGCGTAAACTTTATATCTTGCGCTGTCTAATAGTGAACCGCCGGTATCGGTAAAATCTATATCATATACCGTGCCCGAAGAATTGCGCCAGGAAGTATCTCCTGCCTGATTATCCGTAATTTTAGGCGTCGTAGTATCTTTTAATATATAAAATGCATCTGTTAATTCATAAGTGTTTGTTGCTTTATCAGTTACCCTCACTGAAATGTAATTGGTCACGTCCTCCGTTAAAATATTAAAATGGCTATCTGAAATCTGCCAGTTATCGGTAAAATTATTTGTATCGGTAGTTACCTCCACCTCCCAGTCATAAAGATACGGCGCGCTTCCCGGGACAGTGGAAACCCTCGTTTCGTATTTCACTACCCCCGATGTCACATCGTTAAAATCTATGTCATAAATCCCGTCGTTTGTATTTCTCCACGTGTTGTCTCCGGTCTGATTGTCCGCCGCTGCCGGAGGGGTAGTATCTTTCTTAATGTAAAACATATCATCAATCGTTCGGCTTAACCCCAAGTTATTGGAAACCTTAACCGTTACATAATTCATCCCTTCGGTAAGAGAAGAAAATAGAACCTGCCAGTTAGTATTGTATTCACTTCTGTCCGGCTGATAGGTAAAGATATCAGTCCAACTAATTACCTCGTCGCCGCTCAGGGAAGGTTCGGAATATACGCTATAGCGGGCTGTGGAAAGTTTTGAATTATAATCGTTAAAATCCACATCATAAGTTGTTCCCGAATTTTTACGCCAACTATCATCACCGTCTTGATTATCAACTATCTGAGACGTCCGGGTATCTTTCCATATATAAAATGCGTCAATAACAGTATCAGACGAAGTCGCATAATCATAACATCTTATGGAAACATAGTTTGAAGTGCCGGTTTTAAGAGCGTCAAAATCAAGTAGCCAATCAGCGGTATAAGAACTTTTGTTAATACCGGAAGCTATATCCGTCCACCCTACGGTTGCGCTTCCCTCCATATTTTGAAGCGGAAATACCGCATACTGAGCATTATTTAAATTTGAACCGCCGTAATCCGCAAAATCTATATCGTATAGTATCCCCGAAGAACGCCAGATATCCTCTCCTACAACATTATCGGTTATTGAAGGAGTTACCGTATCTTTAAGTATAAAGAATAAATCACTTCCCGAAGAAAGATTATCGGAATTATCATATATTTCAACAGATATATAATAAGTCGTCCCTGATTTAAGTTTATTAAAATCCGATTCCGACAGAGCCCAATTATCGTTAAAACTACCCCCCGAAACTCCGTCTATATTCGTCCAGCCCGCTATTACTCCTCCGGTGGGGGATTTTACCTGATATCGAGCATAATTCAGCTCGCTGGCGCTGTCGGTAAAATCTATGTCGTATAGGGTTCCCGAAGAATTTCTCCAGGTATAATCACCGGACTGATTATCATAGATTGCCGGCGAAACATTATCTTTTTTTACATAAAAGAGATCCTCTGTAGTCGTCGCGTTTAAAGCATTGTCCTCTGTTTTTGCGGAGACGTAATTTTTACCCTGCCCGAGAGCGGCAAAATCAATAGTCCAGTTATCGGTAAAGCTATCCCCCGACACTCCGCTAATACCCGTCCAGTCTTTTAGTTGAGTTCCCGTCATACCCGATGAAGAATAAACAGTATAACTGGAATATTTAAGCCCAGAATATCCGCTGTCTGTAAAATCTACGTCATAGGCCGTCCCCGGAGACTTACGCCAGGTATCGTCCCCTGCCTGATTATCTGAAATTGTAGGAGTGGTGGTATCTTTTAAAACATAAAAAACATCTTTAATTATCTTTTCATTAAAAGCATAATCCTGGACTTTTACAGAAAGATAATTTTTACCTTCTTCCAGCTGAGAAAAATTTACAGACCAATTATTGGTATATGTATCAGAAGATATACTGCCGGCTATGGTAGTCCAATCTAAAATCTGGTTCCCCCCCATATCCGATGACGAATAAACACTGTAACTACATGAATAGAGTAAACTGCCGCTGTCAGAAAAATCTATGTCGTAAAGAGTTCCGCCGGCCTTCCTCCATATATCATCGCCTTCCTGATTATCAGTGACCTGCGGGGAAGTTGTATCTTTCTTTATATAAAACAGATCCTGCGCTTTGTTCTCGAGGCCTGCATAGTCCCGAACTTTTACGGTTACATAATTTATACCCTGGTTTAGATTATTGAAATCTACATCCCAGTCGGTTAAATAGGCGCTGTTATTTAATCCGGAAAATATAGGAGTCCATGAAATTATTTCGCCGGATTCGCCTGTCCCTGCAGATACTTTGTAGTATGCGGTTGAAAGCAAACTGTCATAATCGTAAAAATCCACATTATACGTTGTGCCCGGAGCCGTTCTCCAGGTATTGTCACCTGTCTGGTTATCGGTTATCCCCGGTGTTGAAGTATCCTTTTTTACATAAAATGCATCGGTCAAAGTAGCCGAAGAGCCGGCAATATCCCTTACTCTTACCGAGACATAATTTGTTCCCGCGGCAAGCGAGCTGAAATTTACTTCCCAGTCATCAGTATATGAAGGAATATCTGTTGAAGATATAATATCCGTCCATCCTATTATCAGGGAGCCGGTCATATCTATTTGAGAATATACTGTATATTCTATTTTTTCTATACCGGAAAGTTCATCGGTAAAATCCACATTATATACCGTGCCGGTTGAAGTTCTCCAATTGTCGTCCCCCGTCTGATTATCCGTAATTTCAGGCGACATAGTATCTTTCTTTACATAAAACGCATCTTCAAGTTCGGAATTTAACCCGGCTTCGTCATAAACTTTTACGGTAACATAATTTGTGCCCGGTTTAAGTAAATTCCAGGTATCCGTAGAGATAGACCAGTCGTCGGTATAACTTGCCGCGGATATCGTTGAAATCTGCGCAGTCCAGCTCTGAACCAACGCTCCGCTCTTTGCCGGGCCTGTGGTTATATAAGTCTCGGCCCGATCTATCAGAGCATCGCCGCCTTTATCAAAATCTATATCATATACCGCGCTATTTATCCTCCTCCAACTATCGTCCCCCGTTTGATTGTCAGTTATTACAGGCAGCGCGGTAGATTTTTTAACATAAAAAACATCAGTTGAAATATTCACAGAGTCCGCATTATCAACGGCTTTTACACTTACATAATTAATACCCGCAACCAAGGAACTGAAATTTACCTGCCAGTCGTCGGTGTAAGAGTTTGTATTAACAGAGGATTGTATCAATGTCCAATCCATTACCTGCGAGCCTGCCTGAGCGGAAGAAGTATATACCCGGTAATAAATATCATTTAATCTTGAACCTCCGGTATCGGTAAAATCCACGTCATATACAGTCCCGGAACTTATCCGCCATGTATCATCACCGGGCTGGTTATCCGTAATCTGCGGCGACGTAGTATCACTTAAAACATAAAAACAGTCCGAAAGTGTGTTTACAGACTCCGCGCCGTCACTAATCCTGACGGATATATAATTAGTAGTATCTTCCGGCAGAGATTGAAAATCTATATCCCAATCTGTATTGTAATCGGAGGCATTTATAGTATCTATTATTATTGTCCATCCTTTAATAAGATTACCGCCGAAACCCGGCGCGTCATAAACAGAATACTCTGCTTTTTTAAGAAGTGAACCTCCTGTATCGGAAAAATCAACATTATAGACCGTTCCTCCTGCTTTTTGCCAGCTGTCGTCCCCTGATTGATTATCGGTAATTACCGGTGTAACTGTATCTTTTAATATAAAGAATATATCTTCGGTTATTTTCTGATTAGAGGCAATATCTGTTACCTTTACAGAAATATAATTTGTGGTTTCATTTTGCAGAATATCAAAATCCACTTCCCAATCAGTTGTCCATGAAGCAGCTCCGAGTCCGTTAAATAAAGATGTCCAATCCTTTAAAAGCGCTCCGGCTCTTGCCGGCGATGAATAAGCGCAGTAATAGGCAGTATCCAGTTTTGACACTGAATCTGTAAAATCAACATTATAGACCGTCCCGGTTGAATTTTCCCATTTGCTGACGCCCGGCTGATTATCCGCAATTCCCGCGGGGACAGTATCTTTTCTCACATAGAAGACATCCGTTAATGTATCTGTACTTCCCGCTCCGTCATAAACCCTGACCGATAGATAATTTATACCCTGCTGCATATTATCAAATGTTGTATTATCAAGAGACCAGTCTGTGGTATAGGAATCCGAGTTTATGGCCTCCGCGACATCTCGCCAATCGTCAAGCAGCGCTCCTCCTCCGGAAGGCGCCGAATATACCTTGGTCTGAAATTTTGAAAGACGGCTACCGCCGGAATCGGAAAAATCGGTGTTATATGTTCCGTTATTAGAGTTTCTCCAATTATCATCGCCTGTCTGGTTATTTACTACAGAAGGAGGAATATCGTCAAATAAGTTTGAGGAAAAATCAAACGTTTCTCCTTTATTTAAATAACCCGACGATGTATGAGTCAGGGATGACTCCCAGCCGGAACCGTTCCATATTTTGCTTATTAACTGACCGGTGATATCTGTCGCAGAAAGAATTATCTCTTCTGTATTAGGATCAGGCCTAAGCTGTAAAAAGGCAATATCGTCCGACCAAAGAGTTGAATCGTCAGTTCCGTTATCCGGATCGGAATCAGACCAGCCTGAAGCCGATGTCCAAGTGAGATACGAAAAATAACTTACGGAGCGCTTAGCATAAGCAAATACTGCCTCATCTCCCTCTCTTTCCCATTCTATATCCCCGCTTCTGTATGTCACCTCCGGGCTCGGGGGACCTATATCATCGGTTGTATCCCACAAAGAGCCGTTCCAAACGCTGGCCTGAATACTATTGTCTTCTCCCATAAACCCGATATTGTCCGAAGACGGGTCTGATTTCAATCTTATCCACCCCATCACATCACCCATAGAGGGCCCCAAAGTATCTGTCACTACCCAGGCGCTTGCAGTTGTTGACCACATTTCGTAATGCGGATTAGAGTTATTCCCCCACATTACCATGGCTCTTCCCGACTGGCTCTCCCATGCGGTATCTACTATATCTTTTGTATTATCATCTACCGAAGTACTGTTTTTCCTCTTTGACGCCGAAACCCACTGACTGCCGTCCCAGAGGTAACTCATCACTTCTCCGTTAGAATCACATAAGACCATCATTATATAATCAGAGTTAGGCCTGGCGGCAAGGTTTATCCACCTAACTGTCCCGTTAATCTCAGTAAATGAAAGTCCCTGCGAACTTGACCACGAACTCCCGTCATAAGTTCTGTAATATATCTGAGGCGCTACACTGCTGCCCGAACCGTAAAGAAGAAGAGCATCTCCGGAACTCTTCTCATAAGATAGGTCAAATAACCTATAGTCAGAATTTAAATTTCCCGAACCGTATGAAAAATCGCTGTTCCACGAAGAACCGTCCCATCGGGTTATATAGAGATTCCCGTCTGTAGCCAGAGCTCCGAGCAATTTTTCATCCCTGTCGGGTTCCTGAGATTTAAGAATTACCCATTCAGCATCGGAGGCAGCGGCAGGCCCGGTATTCTCACCGCTCCAGGAACCGGCGCTGCGGGTTCTGTAACGCAGACTGCTCTGGAACGAAAGAGCATAACTCATAATCCCGTCAGCCGCGGTCTTTATTTGAGCTGTTGCGGTAGAAATATTTGACATATCCGAAAAGTTGCTGTTGTCATCATAGGATTTTACTGCCACGTAATATGTCGCCCCCGCCGTTAGATTTAAAAGAGTTCTATCTTCAGTCTCTCCCTGCGCCGCAGGCGCCCAACTCTGGGTATAACTGTCGGCCGCGGCCCACACAAATGGAGTATAGGTCGTATATTTTATCTCATATCCCCCATCAGGAGGAGGTGAAATATTACCGACGGTTCCATCATCTCCAGGGGCAATCCATGTTATATTAATCTGTCCTTCATAACTTCCTGTAGCTGCAATGAGCGTAGTAATCATTGCCGGTTTTATATTATCCACTCCTGCTGTTGCTCTGTTTTTTTCTGTTTCGGTATTAGAAAGGACTCCGTAATTTCCTGCTTTATCTAATGCCTCCACAGCAACATAGTAAGTCACTCCGTCGGTAAGGCCCGTGAGAGTATAATTCTCTGTCTGCCCCGGGTTAAGCGGAATCTGACTCTGAGAATATTTAGAAGCGCTGTCAAAATCAGCTTGGGAAGTAAAATTACTCTCTGTTTTATATTTTAATATATAACTTTCCGCATTTCCAA